>NZ_JBADWU010000065.1:0-33269 GCF_056203535.1 Candidatus Limimorpha sp.
GCCCCGCCGTCCTGCCCATGGCCACCGCGCCCACCCCGGACAGGCCTTCAGCACTTCAGTCAGGACAATCTTTAGAAAGATGGTGAAAAACACGACATCAACGAAATCAATAAAAAATCAGTCTTTTATTAAACTAGAGCCAAAATAGATTGAATCGAGTTTTTCCAAGTGACAATATTTTTATCTATCTTTGCCGCGATTCCGCAAGTCGGAAGGGGGCATGACAACTCGACTTAGAACGGGGGACGCACCACCCCTGAACCTCGCTATGTGCGAGGCTCTTGTATTTTTTTATGTTGCACATGCTGTTTTTATGTATTTTTGCGGTCTGGCAGAACCCGTTAGAGTCATGATGCGTGGAACGGAGGCAGGTTGCAAGACCTGATGAGTGGTTCGACCCCACCGACGGGTTCTCATTTTAGATTCTGTTTTGATTGGTTTTAAAGTATTATAGGTGTATCCTGATGGGCTGCTCGTTGCTTGTTTTTGTGAGTTTTTACCGAACGTCCATGCCTATGGCATGTATTTGACAATCCTATAGGGATTTACATTCGATAAAAAACAACTTCATTTTGACTTTGCATCTCATCAGGATGCGTCAACAACGGCCTAAGCATATCAGTTTCAAAAATCAAAATTTATTCTTGATATATGACAAAAGGCCGCCCCGATTGGAGCGACCTTTTGTGCTTTGAAGCCCATGTTGAAAAAATTACCAAGCGAAGAGCGGGTATTCGTTCATCATCTTGTTGACTTCGGCCTTCACGGCGTTGATCTTGGCATCCGGAGCAGTCTTGGCGACTGGATCGATGGCGCTGATGACGTCGTCGATCATTTCGACGATCATAGGCATCTTGTCTTCCTTCAGGCCACGGGTGGTGATGGCTGGTGTGCCGATACGCAGACCTGAGGTGAGGAATGGTGAACGGCTGTCGAATGGAACCATGTTCTTGTTGACGGTGATGTCGGCAAGGACGAGGGTGTTTTCGACCATCTTACCTGTGACTTCCGGGAACTTGGTGCGGAGGTCGATCAACATGCTGTGGTTGTCGGTACCGCCTGAAATGACATCGTAACCCTTGTCGATGAATGCTTGAGCCATGACTGAAGCGTTCTTCTTGACTTGGAGGATATACTGGAAGTATTCGTCGGACAGAGCTTCGCCGAAAGCGACAGCCTTAGAAGCGATGACGTGCTCGAGAGGACCGCCTTGTACGCCTGGGAACACGGCACTGTTGATCAGTGCTGACATCATCTTCACTTCACCCTTTGGAGTGGTGCGGCCTTGTGGGTCAGGGAAGTCTTCACGCATCAGGATCATGCCGCCACGTGGGCCACGGAGGGTCTTGTGTGTGGTGGTGGTGATGATGTGGCAGTAATCCAATGGGTCGTTCAGCAGACCGCGGGCGATGAGACCTGCAGGGTGGGAGATGTCGGCCATGAGGATAGCGCCAACCTGGTCGGCGATAGCGCGCATGCGTTCAAAATCCCAGTCGCGTGAGTAGGCTGATGCACCAGCCACGATGAGTTTCGGCTTGCATTCCAGGGCAATCTTTTCCATTTCGTCGTAATCGACCATGCCGGTTTCCTTGCTGACGTGGTAAGCCACTGGCTTGTAGAGCATACCTGAAGCGTTGACCGGGCTGCCGTGTGAGAGGTGGCCGCCGTGCGAGAGGTCGAGACCCATGAAAGTGTCGCCTGGCTGCATGATGGCTTGCATCACGGCCATGTTAGCCTGAGCGCCTGAGTGAGGCTGCACGTTGGCAAAACGGGCTGCGAAAAGTTCGCAGGCGCGGTCGATGGCGATTTGTTCGCTCTGGTCGACGATCTGGCAACCGCCGTAGTAACGCTTTCCAGGATAACCTTCAGCGTATTTGTTGGTCATGACTGAACCCATGGCTTCCAAAACCTGTTCGCTGACAAAGTTTTCCGAAGCAATCAGTTCGATACCATGCATCTGACGTTCTTTTTCTTGACGTATCAGATCAAAGATTTTTTCGTCTCTTTTCATGTGAATTGCTGTATTTAAGATTTAATATTTAAAGATTTAAAATTCAATGTTTTGACTTGTGGACTTTTAGAGTCTTTTGACGGCCTTTTTTGAGGCCGTCATTCCCGCGAAGGCGGGAATCTCATTTCTGACTTTTGAACAATTTCGATTTTCCACTCAACGGACGCAAGCATTACGTCCCTACTTCCCACTTTGAAACCTCTGAAACGCTCCTTCGACATGCTCAGGGAGCGAAGTCCTCCTAACTCCTCATTCCTAATTCCTAACTCTTTATTTCCGCTGCAAAATTGCGAAAAAATCTTCTATTTCCGATTAAATCTTTGTTTTTTCTTTTTTATGGAGCAGATGCAGTTCATTTATCCCTATTTTTGCCGACAAATTCCTAAGTATTGTATATGAAAGTATTATATATGAATAAAGCATTTGCAATCATCATGTCGCTTTTCCTTTTGGCTTCATGCTGCCATTCGGAAAAGGAAACCCCTGCCGTGATGCAAAAAGCACCGCTTTCCGCCATCGATTATGCCGACACCGCTTATTGGTATTCGTGCGGCGACACGATTATGCCTGCCGATATTTTCTATGTTTACCCGACAGTGGCTACGGCCTCGTTTGCCGATAACGATTCCTCGTGGTACGACGACATCACCTGTGCCGATGTGCGCGAGCAATCGTCTCACAACCAGCGGTTCAACAAAATGCTTTTTACGGAATACAATTTTTATGCACCTTATTATCGCCAGCTGATTTTTGATGCTTTCCGTCAGCCCGACAGTTGCGTGGCGGTTTTGTCAGAGGTGCCGATTGCCGATGTCGAGGCGGCTTTCCAATACTACATGGCGCATTACAATCAGGGCCGTCCGTTTTTCCTGATGGGGCACAGCCAAGGCTCGCAAATACTTGTGGAATTGCTCAAGCATGGTATGACCGATGAACAGCGCCAACTGATGGTGGCGGCCTATTGCTCGGGCTGGAAAATCACAGGGGAAGAATTGGCCGCTTATCCTGAGCAGATTGTCCCAGCTACGGACAGTTGCGGAACGGGAACATTAATCCTCTTCAATTCGGTGACCGACCTGAAAGGCATATCGCCATTGTTTGCAAATACGGTTGTCGGCATCAATCCTCTGTCATGGACGACCGACACTTGCTTTGTAAGCAAGGAAGCGCATTTGGGCATGGCCAGATACAACGCCACGCGCGACAGCATCGTATTGCATCCTGCCATTACGGGCGGCAGATTGCAAAATCAGATGATGGTCTGTACTGACATTGATTCCACTTTTTCGTATGTACCTGCCTACAAGGGCTTTTTCCCGATGTGTAACTTGCATTTTTCAGAGTCTTGGCTCTTTGCGGGCAATGTGAAGCAGAACATGGCTTGCCGATTGCGGCATTTTCAAGTAAATGCGGAGTAAATTTTCACTTACTTAGGGTTGATTATTGTTTTTTCCCTATTTTTGTGCATTAAATCTTATCATTAACTTAAATTAATCACTATGAAAAAAGTTTTACTTCTTTTAGCAGCAGTTGTTTTCAGCTTTGGCCTGAAAGCACAGTGTCCTCATTCTGAGGCTATTGATTTCACGGCAACCGATTGCCACGGCACCGAAGTCCATTTGTTCGACATTCTTGATAACGGTCAAAGTGTCCTCATCGACTTCTTCTACACCACTTGTGGTCCTTGCAATCAGGCCGCACCAAAAGTTGCCGAAGCCTACACTCGTCTTGGCTGCAACATGCATGATGTGTTCTTTATGGAAATCAGTACTTCCGATGGCGATGCGGCTTGCCAGAATTGGTGCGATACTTATGGCATTGAATATCCTACCATAAGTACAGCTGGTGGTGGTCATGACATCTGTTCACAATACGGAATCACCGCTTACCCAACCGTAATCCTCATTACTCCAGACCACCATATTTCCATCAACGACTTGTGGCCTATCAACAATTCACAGACCATCGTCGACCAACTTGCTCCATACGGCATTGAGGAACACGACTGCGATGCTCCTGTCGCCGACCCACAGGTTGAAATCACCGTTGGCGAAGTCACTGCAACAACCGTCGAAGCTACTTTCACACCTAATGCCGACTGCGCTTCCTTCTGGTATATGATTGGCACCGAAAGCGAAATGGCAATGTGGCAGCAGATGATGGGTGCAACGCTCGAACAGCTCGTTCAGATGTGGGGCATTCAGGCAACTGAAGCAACCGATTATACATGGACCGAACAGCAGCCTGCAACCGAATACACCATTTATGTCGTTCCTGCTGATGCCGATGGCAACACTTACGAAGTGATTACTGAGAAAGCCACCACCCTCACCCAAGGCGGCACTGGAGAAGCTCTCGTTGAACTCACCGTTGACCTGGTTTCAAACACCGAAGCTACCATCAGTGCAGTTCCGAATTCCGAAGTTGCTGAATATCACTATGGCTTCATTACCGTTGATTATTACAATGAAATTGGTGAAGAGGAAGCTGCTATCGTAATTCGTGAAGATGGTTATCCGGCTTACGAACCGGAAAGCTTCACATGGACTAACCTTGAGCCAAGCACCTATTACTATGCTCTTGGTACTGCCATGAATGCCAATGGCGAATGGGGCGCAACGACATTGGTCGAAGTTTTCACCGATATTGATGGCGTTGCTGAATCAGTCAATACATACGCTGTATATCCAAATCCAGCCAACGATTTCATCACCGTTTCCGGCGAAGGTCTCAATAAGGTGAGCGTTTACAATGCACTGGGTCAGATGATTGACGAATTTGTCACCGAAGGTGCTGAATGTAAAATCGCTACGGCAAGCTACGAAAACGGCATCTATTTCCTGAAAGTCAACAATGGCGCAGCTGTCAGATTTGTCGTAACACATTAATTTCTTTGACGGTTAGGCTAATTTGACAATTAGACATAGGGACTGGGAAAACGACGTTTTTTCAGTCCCTTTTTAAAATGCCGGCACCCTATCGACAAACAATTCCAAAAGTCCAATTGTCAAAAAGTCCATAAGTCAAATAATCTCCCAATCCACCCCATCATGGACATTCTCATTCTCCGATCCTCTTTCCAGACCGACGAATTTGTGCGGGCGGAATATGCAGAGCTTATCAATTTGCTCAAAAACGAATTTCAGGCTCAGTTCACCATTTTAGGCGATGACGAAACTGCCATCAGGCAATGGGAATCCACCCAAGTGGTTCCCGATTTTGTGATGACGGCTACAGGTGGCGTCGAAAATCTATTTATACGCATTTTGCCCCATCTTGATTCCGCAATCAGGATCATTGCCGATGGACGCAACAATTCGCTTGCCGCCGCCTTGGAAATCCTTTCTTATCTGACGAGCAGCTACAAACATGGAAAAATCATTCATGGCAGTAATGAAGAAATTGTCAATGAAGTCAGAGCCGATTTGAAGCCTTTGCACAATACGCGCATCGGCTGTTTCGGCCATGCGTCCGACTGGCTGATTGACAGCGATGTAAACCGTATTGTATTGGAGCGGAAATATGGCATCGGTGTCATAAACATTGCCTTGGATAGGCTCTATGATGAGATAGATGTTGCTGACAGTGGAGAGGCTTGGAGAATCGCACAGACTTGCTCAAGCGATGCAAAATCTATTGTTGAACCGTCCAACGACGACATGCTGAAAGCTGCCAAAACTTATCTCGCTATCAGGAAAATTTGTCAGGAAGAACACCTTACCGCCATGACTATCCGCTGTTTCGATCTTGTGAAGGTTTTCAAGACAACGAGCTGCCTTGCCCTTGCCCTGCTGAACGACGAAGGCATTGTGGCAGGTTGCGAAGGCGACATGCAGTCGCTTGTCACCATGATTTTGGCACAACGTCTTTGTGGCGAAAAGGCTTTCATGGCCAATCCTTCGCTTTTGCGCGATGATTGTTCCATGCTGGCGCATTGCACTTTGCCGTTATCAATGTGCGAGACTTTTACATTGCGTTCACATTTTGAATCTTCAATTGGCGTTGCCATTCAGGGTGATTTGCCATGCACTGATTACACCTTGTTTAAATGGGGGGGCGAAGAACTGAACCGGTTTTTTGTCACCGAAATGCAAGCTGTACCAATTGATTACAACGAGCATTTTTGTCGCACACAAATCTTGCTTAACGCCAACTTGAAATCTTATCTTTTGCGTCATTCCATTGGCAATCATCAGGTTATCATCAAAGGCCATCATGCCGAAAAAATCCGCAAGTTCATGCGCGAAAACGGCGTGAAGGAAATTCAGGTCTAAGCAATTGTAGATTCCCTGCAATTTGGTGGCTTGTCGGGCTGTATGTCCGTAGATTCACGGAAAAACCGATTGTTTTGATGAGAATTGGGAAATAAATAGGTGAGCAAAATTAGTTTACAAAAAAGGCACAATACTTCGACCCTTCGATGCTTCGACAAGCTCAGCAAGCGAAGCACTGCAAGCTGATTTTCCGCTCATTGAGCTTGTCGAAATGAGTGGATTTAATTGGCAGTTTATTTCAGGTTACTTACTTATCGGATTCCACACTTGATTTGCATACTATAAAAATGGCGGCAGCCCCAACCTTTCGGTCAGGGCTGCCGCGCTAAAAAATGACACGTATTTTACATTTATCTCTGTTTCTTGCCTTTCTTTGCCAAGGCGTATGTTGCCCCCATACCGATGAGCAACAAGGCACCGCTTCCAAGCGGAGCGTCCTGATTGCCATCTTGTCCGTGAACTGGAAGCAACGGGTAGTTTTCAAAACCGCCTTGAGCGTTCATGCCGTTTTCAGGCGTTGCGCCACGGCCAAAGAGACCGCCACCGTTAGGCTGGCCGTTGTTGCCGAAATACTGCGCCGAAGCACAGATTGCCATTCCGAGGACTATTGCCAATGTCAAAATTAGTTTCTTCATATTACTTCGTGTTTATTTGTTCAACTTTATTGTTAATGGTTTCAGGAGTAAGGAAGGAGGAAAAAGAAACTTTTTGAAATTTCTTTTTTCCTTCATCCTTCTTCTTTATCCTCCTAACTCCTAATTTCTAACTCCTCACTTAACTACTATTTTCTGCGTCACGCCGTTGAGGTTGATGGTGTAAAGACCAGCTCTCAGATTGAGTGCCTTGTTATAGCTGCCGCTGACGATTTCTCTGCTGACAATGCGGCCAAGCACATCGACGATTTGCATGACAGCCTGACCTTCGATGTTTTCAATAATCAGGTTGCCGTTGCTGATGTATGCAAAATCGCCCGTTGAGCTTGTCGAAGCGTTTTCATCAATGCCAGTCATGCTGAACACCAGTTTGAAACGTGAGGCATAGTCAGAAACCTTGGCATTGAAGGTGTAGCTATTCGTGGCAAGCAAATCAGTGTCATCTCCCGTCAGATTATCGATGAGGTGCAGGTATTCGGCATTCACATTTTCGATGTTGACATTGATAGTGTAAGTGCCATTCTGCATAGCCTTGAAATTGACAGGTATTTCACCTTCATTGCCCTGTGATGAGATAGCTGCAAATTCTTCGCCATATTGCGGAATATAGAGTTTTGCGCCACTCTCGCCAAGCGTCATCTTGTGCAGGTTGCCCTTGCCGTCGAAACGGATAATGGCTCTGTCAATGGCTGCACCACGGTTGCGTGCAACGTTCACATTGATGGCATTGACTCTTGTAGCAGTCTTGCTGAACTCAACGCTTTGGCCTTGGGCTGATGCTTCCACAAACACGGCTTCGCAAGGTGCAATGGCACCTGAACCTGCCTCAAATGCAGTGCCGTCGGCATTCATTCTCAGATAAGAGTTACTGATGTAGGCATTGCATGGATAAGGATTGCCAATAAGGTTGAAGCCGGTAAATTCGCAGCCTTCGATATAGGCCAAAGGCATGGCTTCGGCATGAGCGGCAACTGTGCCCTTGAATTCAAGCGTAACATCTTCGCTGTTAGCGTACAGATAACCGGTCTTGTGCTCAATTGTAGCATTTTGATGCTGGTTGCGCCATTCCAGTACCTCGGTTTGGTCGAAGGTGTAAAGGTCATATTGGTTGGATACCAGATGGGTTACGAAATTATTGTCGGTGACAGGCGATCCTATCAGGTACCAGTAATCCTTATCAGCTTCATAGCCAGTAATCATTTTCCTAACGGTAGCCTGTACACCTTCGTTATTGTGGATGAGCTGACCACCATCGGCGATAGTCAGGGTGCCGCCTTCGTTGATGATGACCTCATTCACATTGGCCACATAACCGGCAGGGATGACGGCATTGGCTTCGATAACCACATCAGAACCATCTTCAGGGACAAAGCCAAATGACCAGTTAGTTGCATTATCCCAGTCACCGTCGGTGAAGAAGATGTTTTTAACTTCGCTCACCTGACCATTCAAGAACACGGTTGAATTTGCTTCGCCGGAAACAACGGCCATTTCTTCATTATTGTATTCTCCAATTGGCAATCCTGCCTTCAGGCGGACATACACCGTGGAAAGTTCAACGTATGAAGGAATAGTTGGTGTAGGAGCTTCGGTAGAGATGGTGATGTTGTCCACATTCAGGCAGAACATGTCCGTGATGTTATAGTGACGGATTGCGACATAACCTTCGCCCGAGAATTGAGTCAAATCGACCGAATACATTGTATAAGTTCCCGTTGCGATTGTCTCTGAAAGAACTTGAACGGTGAAATCAGCGACCGCATTGCCTGTCGTAGATACATAGACGGCAAAGTGCTCTGCGGCATAATTGGCATCTTGTCCCACAGCATAGAAACTCATTGAGCCGCCTAAAGTTACCTTTGGTGAAATGAGCCAGTTGTCAGGCGTGAGTGGAGTGCCCGAATCGTTATCATAACTTTCGGAATACATGCAGCCATTGCCTTCGTATGGCGTCATGTGAGGAGTTGTAGCACTGGTTTCCAGAATCCAGCCGTAGCCGTCATGGTCGTTGTCGACAGATGTCCATCCTTGTGTCGTGCCATCTTCGAAACCATAGAAAAGTTCACCTGAGCGGTTCTTGCCGTCCACTGTTTTCATGGTCAGTTCGCCACCGACATTGCCGTGGAAGGCTGATAACTCAACGAGTTGTCCTCCCTTTGCAGCCATATCGACATAGCCACGGATCATCCAGCCATGTCCACTTAATGATGTCGTATTCATGTCGATCCATTCAGAACCATCTATACTAATCCAGCGGTTGTTTGCAGTTCCATTATCAATGCAGGCAGCGGCAGGATAATTTGTTCCGTTTTGGTAGAATGTTATCCACAGGTTCTTGGTGGCATCGATAGCCAAAGGTTGGTTCAGGGCCACTTCAACAAAACCTTCGTCGGTGCCTGGGGTGAAGTCTTGTGTGCAGACAAGCGTTTGTGGTGCGGTATCACCGCCTTGATAGATGTTCAAGGTGTAATTGCCGGTAGTGCTTTCGTTTGCATACATGGCTACCTTGGTAAGGGTGCCGCCAGCGTATCCTGCCGAAAGGATTGACGAAGGGAACATGCTGCCCCAATAGAGGGTTCCGCCTGCTCCGACATTTGTAGCGTAGGTACCATTGTCATATTTCAACCAGGGTGAAGCCAAGGTGATGGATGAAGTGTAAGGACCATCAGGGTTTTGGCTGATTTCGTAATCTTCAGGTGCGGTTATGGCAATAGGAATGGTCGTATGGCTGGCTATCAGCTGCACGGGCTTTGCATCCGATGGGCCGAAGCCTAACATATAGTCGAGGCCTTCAACCGAACATGGGGCATAAGCGACAGCTTCATCACTATCATATTCGTTTTCATTTTCCACTAAGAAAATGGCAACAGGAAGGGCATTGTTTCTTGTGCCGCTTGCGGTGATGGTGGAAGTCGGGTTCAGGTTTGTGCTGCCACTGTTATAGATGGTGTTGTTGTTTGAGCCGGTAAAAGCGTAGAAGCTTGTCGTTGAACCAGTCGCCCCAGAATTGTCGTCCATGGTAACCAACAGTTTGCTTATGCCATCGTATTCGAAGGCTTCGTCAAACACAATCAGCTGCCAGCCTTTTCCTGAAATTGCGAATGTTCCGGAGAACACCTTGTCATCGGCTGTCTGGGTAATCCATCCGGTGTTGCTGCTGAACGACGAAGCGTCGGTCGTGCTCAAATATAGGTCAACATTTCTGTTCGCCGAGGTGTTGGAATAGTTATTATAGGCGATGCCAAGAATCTTTCCACTGAATCCAAGCTGAGTAGGCGTGTAGATGCATTGCGACAGGGAATAACGGGAATTAACCTTTGTAGGAATGTTGGGATTGGGATTGGTAGAGAGACTGCCTTCTGTGCCGACAGGATATTGGAAGTAGTCTTCGACATCGAGAGCAAACACTGCTGACACCGTCACATCGTAGGCCGGCATGGTGAAACTGTTGTCGTTGACAAAGACAAGCGTATTCGCGTCGTCGCTCTTGAATACGACCCACGATTGGAAGACATAATCTTCCGAAGCTGGCGTTGCCGTCATGTTGACGGTTGTGCCGGCAAGGGCGCTTGTGGCACTGACGGAAACCGAACCATGTCTGATGCCGCAGGCCACGGTGATGTCGTATTCAGGATTATAGACGAATGATGCGCTAATGGTGACATCGTAGTCAGGCATGACGAACTGGTTGTTCACCACAGCGATGGTAATGTCGGGATTGCCAGTCTTGCAAACGCTCCATGTCTCGAAGAGATAGTCGCTTGAAGGTGTGGCTTCAAGCGTGATGGTTTCGCCATAATAGGCGTTGGCAGGTCCTGAGATAAAGCCGTTTTCGACTTCGGCATAGGTCAGGTTGCGTAAGGTAAGCGCATCGAAATGAGCCACCAACGCCCTGCTTCCGGTAACCTGAAATTCGTAGTCGGTATCTGTTGAAACAATCGCACCATTTTCTGCCCAATTGCTAAAGATGTAGGCATGGTCGGCATCTGCCGTCACGGTGGCCATGGTGTTTTCCAAATATGAGCCGCCGCCCGTTACGGTTCCTGCATTGGCAGGATCGGCTGTAACGACTATGGTATAATAGGTGCCTCTGGTAACATTGCCTTCCAATTCAACGGTTTGTGAGAGATTGCCCGATGCTACGGTCAGGCTGCCATTGTATTCGCCTTCCATATAGCCTTCCTTCAGGCGGACAAAGACCATGGCATCGACTTTGCCGGACGAGAGGCTCAAGCTGATGGAGTTGGCATATTCACCATTTTCAGAAACGCAAACCTCATAATGTTCGGATGCGGTGACAGTGACATTTGCAGTCAGGCTGGTTCCGAAAACAGAGAAAGACTGTGCTGCCGACGGGCCACGGCCTTCGGCGTATGTGAAGCCCGACAACGAACATGGTGACACGGCCAGCGACTTGCTGTTTTCCCTTGTCATGCCTAATTGGATATTGCTATGGTTTTTCAGCACACCGGTAGCATTCGTCGTGATGACATCTTCAGGATTCAGGTCGGTCGTGCTGCCATAATAAAGTGCCACATAATTAGTGGTGCTGCTTGCCCTAAAGGTCTTGGAGCTTGCCGTAGCATTACTGTTATCATCAATGGTCAGCAACAGGTTGCTTGTGCCGTCATACACGAATGGCTTGGTGAAAGTGATGACCGTCCATCCGTTTCTGACTATGGTGACACTGCCTGAGAAATAGATGTCGTCAGAACTGACTTGCTGCCAATCGTTTGACGATGGCGAATATGAAGTGCCTGATGTGGCGAAAGAAGATTTCGTCGTATGGTTCAAATAGACCACCAATGAACGTGTAAACGAAGTGCTGCCCGAATAGAAACTGATGGAATTGATGGTTCCTGCACCACCGATTTCGGTAGCGGTGTAAATCTGCTGCGACAAGGAATACTTGTTGGAAGCCCTTATTGGGATATTACCATTGGTGCTTGTACTCGTACCTATGCTGACCGTGACATTGTCTGACGAAGTGAATGATGCGGAAACGGTAACGGCATATTCAGGCATGACAAACTGATTGTCAGTCACAGGAATGGTCACGCTGAGGTCGTCGGTTTTATAGACGGACCAAGCACCAAACGAGTGGCCGCTATCAGGTGTAGCCGTCAATGTGATTACTGCGCCAAATTCGGCCTGTGTTGCGCTGGCCGATATGCTTCCGTTCAAGACGCAAGCCAAGGTGATGTCGTGATAAGGTGCAAATTCGTAGGTTGCAGTTATCGTGACATCGCTGTCAGGCATGACAAACTGGTTGTCGGTAACGGGAATCTCGTTCATGTAGCTGTCAACGACCGTCCAAGAACTGAGAGCGAAACTTGCATTAGGATGAGCTATCAAGGTGACTGTTTCGCCTCTGTAGGCAGATGCAGGATTTGCTTCGGGGTTGCCTTGTTCGGAAGGATTGAAGGTTATGTTGTGCAAGGTCAAGGCTTCAAAATTGCCCACGTATGCTCCTGCATTTTCAACCGCAAAGCTGTATGGATTTTCTGTCGAAACCTCTTGTCCGTCTTTCGTCCAGTTGGTGAACTCGTAGCCACGGCTTGCCGTTGCGCTCAAAGTGGCAATAAAGCCGCTGACATAGCTGCCAGCCCCACTCACCGTGCCGCCAAGCACAGGGTTGGCCGTAACGGTGATTTCGTAGCCAGTCAGGTCGAAGTCTTTAGCATCGGAAGGACACGACTCGTTGCTTTCCACCTTGCTCGTGACATAATAATGGTTAAGACCGACGGTTGGTGTTGCGTCACTGTAGGCGAGACTTGTCAAATCAGCGGCAATGACATTGTCGTTGCGATAGACTTCATAAACCGGCGTGTATTCGGTCGTGCGGGTCAAGTGAGTCTGTATGCAGAGGGCGTAATTATTACCATCTTCATCAGGTCCGAAGTCTGGCACCGATTCCCAAATCATGCTGTTGGCATTGGTGGTAAGGCCCATAAAGAAGCAGTTTGACGAAGATCCATTATAAACGCCGACTACGGCAGGGTATGCTGTAGAAGTCATGGTATAACTGAAAGTGACCCAAAGGTCTTGCGACACATCGTCGATGGCGTAAGGTGTGGTCAGAGTGAAAGTGTTGGTATTCCAATTGCCAGTCGTCGCATTGAATACCTGCGTATAGACAGGAGTGCCGGTTGTGTTGCCGTTGGTCGTTCCACGGTAGATGCGCAAAGTGTAATTTCCCGTTGAATAAACGGGGATTGACACTTTGTCGATGCTCATGCCCTTGAACTCTCTCAGGTCTTCTGGCATAAATCTGATGCCAAAATATGAGGTTCCGCTACTTCCACCGTATGCCGTATAAGGCGAAGAAACAAAGCCCAAAGTGGCAGAAGCCAAGGTGTTGCTAACCGTCGAGGCCTCCCAACTCATATCAATCTGAGTATCGGTCAAGGTGGCGTTGAAGTTAGCAGGGAGGGAAGCGTATGGCTCGATGGTGCAAACGATTGCCTTTGAACGCACCGACTGGTGGCTTCCGTCGTCGGCTCTGACATAATAGACATGCTGTCCGCTGCCGGCATTCACATCTGTATAAGAGTTTTCCATCACGCCGGATGCAATCTGGACATTGTCGCGATAAATGCAATAGCCGCTTGGTGCGCTGACGGCATCCCAGGTCAGAGAGACATTACCGCCACAGGTCGTGAAGTTCAAGCCGGTTGGTCTGGCTGCTGATGAAAAGATGCCATCGATGGCAGCCTTGGCATCGGCGCGGCCTGCACCCGTGAAGTTGTTCTTCGTCACGCGGCCTTCGACAGGGAAAGCTGTCGTTTCAAGCAGCTCGTCGATGCGTGCCGGCGTAAGGGTAGGATCGGCGCTCAACATAAGTGCCATGATGCCTGCAGCGCACGGAGTGGCCATCGAAGTGCCGGCCATCGAAACATAACCTGAAACATTTGAGTAATCCAAGGAGATGATGTCGGCACCCGGAACAATGATGTCAGGACGGATAAGTCCGATATTTGTGGTGCTGCCCAAGGTGTAAGGATAGTCGTTATATGAAGTACCACTCCATGTGTTGGGGCCGAAAGACGAGAAAGTGGTCTTCTGGTCGTTGCGGCCGCTTGCGCCTATGCAAACCACGGCCGATGCACCACCGGTCAGGGTTTGGTCAGGATTGGCCCATGGTGGAGGGCAGTTGCCTGGAGAACCCACGTTGCGTGGCACCGGACATGCTGAGCCATTGCTACCTGTATAGGCTGAAGAATAGATTTCACCTTCGTTACCTGCTGCGATAGAGGCAATTACACCAGCATTCAGCATGTTGACGAAACGCTGACGGTCGGAAGCGGAAGCACTGCCTCCAGCTGTACCTAACGACATGCTGACAATATCAGCTCCACGGTCTACTGCGAATTGCATACCATTATTAATGCCCGTGTTGGAACCTGACCCAGTGGCCGACAAAACCTTGATGGCCATAATCGTTGCTCCGGGAGCAATGCCGGTTTGCGTGCCGCTTGTGCCATCGCCTGCCACGATGCCAGCGCAATGCGAACCGTGGCCATGGTCGTCCATAGGGTTATTATCATTGTTGACATAATCGTAGCCATGATTCGGATAGCTTGATCCGCCATCCCACATGTGGTTCTTTATGTCGTTATGATTATAATTGACACCCGTATCGAGGATAGCCACTACAACGCCACTGCCGTTATAGCCGCTTCCATCAGTCCACACTTCGTTGGCATGAACCTGCGGCACATGCCATGCAAGGCCTCTTGATGAAGCATTGCTTTGCCCAGTGCCAATGACTTCGCTTTTGGCAGGCTCTTGTCTGGTTTCGCCACCAGGCAACATGTTACGGAGTTCGTCCGACTCAATCAAGGCCACATCGCTGCGCTGAGAAATGGCATCGAGCATGGTGCGGTCAACTATGCAGCCTACACCATTCACTATCCAGAACGGATTCACATCGGTGACCAAGCCACCTCTGTTGCCATCTTCAAGCATTTGCAGCAAGTCGCTTTGGCTGCTTCGTGCAAATTGCTGAAGTTCGTTGATTACGAAAGTCCTGCGTTCCTCACCTCTCAGATAAAGGAGTTGCCGGCTCATTGCAGCCTGGTCGTACTCCTCATTCATGTAGATGATGACTCTGAAACGCTCCCCAGCCGAAGGACGTGCCGTCAGCTGATGTTTTAGCTCATCGTCAAATTTCGACGAATTCTGCCCTATTCCTATTGTAGCAAGGAAGGACAACATGAACATCATTAAAATTCCTTTTTTCATAAAGAAAGATTTAGTATTAGAATAATTTGTATAAAAGATTGATTGTCAGATGATGTTTTTATATTAACCCACAATGACATCGGTACAACCGATGATTTTATTAATTTTGCGAAAATATGTTTTTTTCTGTTTTTTTTATTAAAGTGGAAATCATTTCCACTTTTTGTTAATACTACGTCAGCATTCATTCATGGTTTTGTGTCTATTCACTAAAAGTATTTTGCTCATCCATTCATTTCATTTTTCCATTCCGCATCAAGCGAAAAGCAAAATTCACTACTTTTGCAGCAAATACAGAAAGGGCATGTTGTTACATGTCCGAGTAGAATTATTATAGAATAACGCCCATGCAAAAAGACAAATCAAAATTCCGACAAGGCCTCCGCGACTTTTTCATTGCCTCCGATGCCGAAAGCAACGGCAAGGTGAAAGACCGTGTCAGCGGCTTGCGGAATTATGTCAACAAGATAAAACCCAATTTTAGCGAAGGCGGGAAGTTTGCCAAACTGCAATCTACCTTCGAGGCCTTCGAAAGTTTCCTTTTCGTTCCCGACAAAACCACGCAGAAAGGCTGCCAGATCCGCGATGCCGTCGATATGAAACGCACCATGATTTTTGTCGTCATCGCCCTCATGCCGGCATTGTTATTTGGCATTTGGAACGTTGGCTATCAGCATTTCATTGCTTTGGCAGAACAAGCCAGTTTTTGGAGCATGTTTGGTTTCGGTCTGGCGAAGGCCTTACCAACCATCATTGTTTCGTATGTTGTCGGTTTGGCCATTGAATTTACATTCGCACAAATCCGCCATCACGAAGTGAACGAAGGTTATCTCGTCACCGGTTTGCTGATTCCCATGATTTTGCCACCCGACATTCCGCTTTGGATGGTTGCCGTGGCCACCGCTTTTTCAGTCATCATTGCCAAGGAAGCCTTTGGCGGAACCGGCATGAACATCGTCAATCCGGCCCTTACGGCACGCGCTTTCCTGTTTTTCGCCTATCCGTCCTGCATGTCGGGCGACAAGGTTTGGATTGCCGGCCAGCCCGATGCCGTATCAGGCGCCACGCCATTAGGCATGTTGATGAACGGCAACACCGACCTTCCAAGTGCGTGGACCATGTTTTGGGGCGGCATTCCCGGAAGCATGGGCGAGACATCCAAAATCGCCATTCTTTTAGGCGGTTTGCTGCTTGTGATTTGCGGCATTGCAAGCTTGAGAATCATTCTATCCATTTTTGCCGGAGGGATTGGCATGGGACTCATTTTCAACGCCATCGGCGCAACGCCTTATATGCAATTGCCATTCTACTATCATCTGCTGATGGGCGGTTTCATGTTCGGCGCCATCTTCATGGCCACAGACCCCGTAACGGCACCACAAACCAACAAAGGCAAAGTGATTTATGGCCTGCTCATCGGCATTTTCGCCGTACTTATCCGTGTCATCAATCCGGCCTACGCCGAAGGCATGATGCTCGCCATTTTATTAATGAATGTGTTTTCGCCACTCATTGACCATTGCGTGATTGCACGAAACATCAACATGCGCAAGAAACGCGCCCAAAACGTTAAGATATGAGCAACAAGAACAGCACTGGATATATTTTCATTTACGCCGCAATCCTAATAGTCATTGTAGCGGCATTGCTTTCCGTTGCCGCCGTGGTCCTTGCACCTTTTCAGCAACGCAACAAAGACAACGAAAAAATGTGCAACATACTGAATGCTGCCGCCATTCCGAATGTCAGCAACAACAACGCACAGGCACTTTTCGACAAGCATTGCACACAAATGCTGCTCCTCGATGGCAATGGAAACATCCTTGATGACAGCGGCAAGGCTTTCAACACAAATCTGAAACAGGAACTTTATAATAAGGAACAAGGCAACGGCTACAGTCTGCCTCTGTTTGTCATCAACAACGGGACGCAGAACATCAATGTCATTCCGTTGCAAGGCAATGGATTGTGGGGCGCCATTTGGGGCTATATTGCCATTGCTGATGACTGTAACACCGTTGTTGGCGCCAATTTCGACCACGCTTCCGAAACACCTGGCCTGGGTGCTGAAATCACTACGGAAAAATTCCAGCATCAATTCCAAGGAAAGACCATCATGAAGAATGGCCAATTCGTTTCCATCAAGGTGCAGAAAGGCGGCATCATCACATTGCCCGAGATCGACCGCAAGCACGCCGTCGATGCCATTTCGGGCGGCAGCATCACCTCAAAAGGCGTCGATGAGATGATTAACAAAGTGTTAAGTTGCTACTTGCCTTATTTTGAAAAGCAGCATAAGGAGGAATAACATGGGAAACTTCAAGAAACTCATCATAGAGCCTTTGCGCAAGGCCAACCCCATCACCGTTCTGGTGCTTGGCATCTGTTCGTGCCTTGCCGTAACCGCCAAACTCAAGCCGGCCATCGTTATGGGCATTTCCGTCACGGTAGTCACGGCATTTTCGAACCTCATTATTTCCTTGCTGCGCAAAGGCATACCTTCGCGCATCCGCATCATCGTGCAACTTGTCGTTGTCGCCGCCTTGGTAATTTTGGTCGACCAATTCCTGAAAGCGTTTGTTTATGATGTCAGCAAGCAATTATCAGTCTTTGTCGGACTTATCATCACCAACTGCATCGTCATGGGCCGACTGGAAGCCTACGCCATGTCGCACAAGCCTTGGGAGTCGTTCCTTGATGGCATCGGCAACGGATTGGGTTATAGCCTGATATTGATCATCGTGGCTTTCTTCCGCGAATTGCTTGGCTCGGGCACATTGCTTGGCTATCAGGTCATTCCTCAGTCATTCTATGAATTAGGCTACCGCAACAACGGTCTGATGATTCTGCCACCGATGGCGCTGATTATCGTCGGTGTCATCATTTGGATTCAGCGCACGCGTCATCCCGAACTTCAGGAAAACAACAAAAAGTGATTGCCATGGAACTTTTCAACATTTTCATAAAATCCGTCTTTATCGACAACATGATATTTGCCTATTTCTTGGGCATGTGTTCCTATTTGGCGGTTTCGAAAACCGTTAAGACCAGCGCAGGATTAGGCATCGCCGTCACATTTGTTTTGCTCATTACGGTTCCAATCAACTACTTGATTAACAAATATCTGCTTTCTCCGGGAGCCTTGGCATGGATAAGTCCGAAACTGGCAACTGTCGACTTGAGTTTCCTCAGTTTCATCCTTTTCATTGCCATCATTGCTTCCATTGTGCAGATTTTGGAAATGGTAATAGAGAAATTCAGTCCGGCATTGTATTCCGCCCTGGGCATTTTCCTTCCGCTGATTGCCGTGAACTGCGCCATTTTAGGCTGTTCGCTTTTCATGCAGGAACGTGGTTTCAATAATGTGGCCGAAGCCGCCGTTTATGGTCTCGGTTCCGGATTAGGCTGGCTCTTAGCCATCGTTGGCATTGCCGCCATTCGCGAAAAAATACGTTACTCTCACATACCCAAAGGTTTGCAAGGCATTGGCATCTCCTTCCTCATCACGGGGTTGATGGGCATTGCCTTTATGGCTTTCATGGGGATTAATATATAAGTCACTCCATAAATACTATCACTATGCCAAAGATATTTGAGTTTTTCGGATTCAGTTTCATGTTTTTCGCTAACGACCACGAACCAATTCACGTTCACATCGTTAAAGATAACAACGAAGCCAAATATAACGTGAATCCAATAGAGCAAGTTTATAATAAAGGATTTAAAGCGAGAGAAATTCGCTTGATTGAAACCATAATTGAAGATAATGTTGACGTTATCACTGAACGTTGGACAGAATTTTTCAAGGACAAAAACAAATAATCATGGAGAAAAAGAGAATAAAACGGGTATGGATTGATAATTCAAAAGTCTACGCCGAAACCATAGATGGATTGGTCGCCTTCTATCTGCTAAGTGACTGGAAATCACTATCAAATGCCACAGAAGAAGAGCTTCATGATTTCCAATTATCCTATTTGGGAATCCATTGGCCGAAACTCAATGAAGACCTGAGTTTTGAAGGCATGTTTTACGATAATGGTTTGTGTCAAATTACTGATACTGAAGATTCTGTATATTATTTACCCTAAAATGAATGCCACTACCATTATCATATTACTCAGCATAGCAGTTTTCCTCCTCATTGTGCTGCTCCTTGTCGGACTGTTGGTTTTTGTCAGGAACAAACTTATTCCGCAAGGCAAGGTGAAAATCACCATCAACGACAAGAAAGACATTGAAGTGCAACCTGGAAGTTCTCTCCTTACTACCTTAGCCAATGAACAGATTTTCCTTCCGTCGGCCTGTGGCGGCAAAGGCAACTGCGGACAATGCCGTTGCCGTGTCGTGGAAGGCGGCGGCACCATTCTGCCCACCGAGATCGGATTCTTCACACGCAAGCAAATTCAAGACCATTGGCGTTTGGGCTGTCAAGTTAAAGTGAACGAAAACATGAAAATCGCCGTTCCCGAATCCATCTTGAGCATCAGAAAATGGGAATGTGAAGTCGTTTCGAACCGCAATGTCGCAACCTTTATCAAAGAGTTTGTCGTAAAATTGCCCGAAGGCGAAAAATTGCATTTCGAAGCGGGCAACTACATTCAGATTGACGTGCCGAAAATCGCTGTCGATTACAAAGACATCGACGTAGATGAAGAATACCGTGAAGATTGGGATAAGATGCACCTGTGGGATTTGAAAATGCGCAACCCAGAAGCGCAGTTCAGGGCTTATTCCATGGCCAATGCACCAAGCGAAGGCAATATCATTATGCTTAACGTGCGTATTGCCACGCCTCCGTTTGACCGCAAGGCAGGCCGTTTCATGAATGTCAACCCTGGCATTTGTTCCTCATACATTTATTCATTGAAACCTGGCGACAAGGTCACAATCAGTGGTCCATACGGCGAATTCCACGTAAAAGACACCGACAAGGAAATCATGTGGATTGGAGGAGGCGCAGGCATGGCTCCGATGCGTTCACAGATTTTCGACCAAATCAAGACGAAACAAACCAACCGCAAGGCTTCATTCTGGTACGGAGGACGCTCGTTGCGCGAACTTTTCTATGTCGACGACTTCACCCAACTGGAAAAGGAAAGACCGAATTTCAGTTTTCACATCGCGCTTTCCGAACCTAAACCCGAAGACAATTGGACTGGCGATGTCGGGTTCATCCACAACGTTATTTTCAACAATTACCTGAAAAACCATCCTGAGCCCGAAGAAATTGAATACTATCTCTGCGGTCCGCCGATGATGATTTCATCTGTACTGAAAATGCTTGATGATTTGGGCGTTCCAAAGGAGAATATCATGTTCGATGATTTTGGCAACTGATAAAAAAGAAAAAAGCACGCAACCGCGTGCTTTTTTCATATCTCAATGTAAGGAATCAGAATTGCTCTACAATGCGTTTCTGAATGTCGAGGAATTCTTCATTGGTCAAATGCAAGTGTTCCTTCTTGAAATCCATATCGCCTTCCTCAACGATTGGAATGAGGTGAATGTGGGCATGAGGTACTTCCAAGCCAATGACAGCAACGCCGATACGCTTGCACGGCATGGCTTTTTCGATGGCAGTAGCAACCTTCTTGGCAAACACCATCATCTCGCCTAATTCTTCATCGCCAAGGGAAAAGATATAGTCGACTTCCTTTTTCGGGACAACCAAAGTATGACCTTTGGAAACGGGATTTATATCCATGAATGCGAAGAATCTGTCATCCTCGGCAATCTTATAGCATGGAATTTCACCCTTAATGATTCTGGAAAAAATCGTAGCCATAACTGTATTTATTGACGGGTGATTTCAAGTATTTCGAATTTCATCTTACCAGCTGGAACTGCGATTTCCGCAATTTCACCGACCTTCTTGCCCAACAATCCTTGACCAATAGGCGAATTGATTGAAATCTTGCCTTCCTTGAAATTGGCTTCCTTTTCAGGGACAATGCTATATACCATTTCTTTATTCAGCATCAGGTTCTTCAGCTTCACCGTTGAATAAAGCAAAACTTTTGAAGTGTCTATTTTCGATTCATCAAGAATCCTGGCATTAAAGATTAAGTCTTGTAATTCGGCAATCTTGGCTTCTAAAAGGCCTTGTGCTTCTTTTGCAGCGTCATATTCGGCATTTTCCGAAAGGTCGCCTTTATCACGTGCTTCCTGTATGGCCACGACAATGTTTGGACGCTCAACATGAATCAGATGGTCGAGTTCATCCTTGAGTTTTTGCAGCCCCTCTGGGGTAAAGTATTTGATTTCTGACATGATATAAATATTAAATTCAAAAGAATGTAAAAAAGAGACCCTTACCGAAATAAGGGTCTTCTTTTGGTTTGCGTTGCAAAGATACGCAAATTATTTCAAATGCAATGCATTTTAGAAAAGAATTCTTGCACCAATGCTGTGAGTACCGCTAAATGAGTATGTCTGTCTGAATGAATAGTCAACAGCGAGTTTAACACCGTCTTCTTTCTTGCTCAAAGGAATTTGCACTGAGCAGCCAGCGCTTAAGCCTCTGTTAAGATTCATGCAGTCGTTTTCGTCATAGATAGCGTCATTTGAGCCAGCCCACAATCCCTTTTCGTAGGTGCATCCAACGCGGAGCAGGAGGATTTCTCTCCATCCATATTCCAAACCGCCAATGAATTGGTCTTTGGTGAATGAATTGGAGCAGAAGTTACCGGCAACGGTCAGTCTTGATGTTTCTGCGAAATGGAAATCGTAAGCAGCTGCAATGCTCAACTGTGTTGGCAATTCGAATGCACCAGTACGTTGATTGACGGTGAACTGATTGTCAACTCCATGTTGGAAATAAGCCTTGAAAGAGATACCGTCGCCATTGAAACTCATGGTTGGTCCGATGTTCTTCAAAGTGATACCGAAGTGAATGTTGTCGAATGGACCGGTAACATATTGAATACCTGCATCGATTGCAACACCCATGCCGCTCATATCCTTAATGGATTCACTGATGATTTTCAAGTTGAAACCACCACTGATACTGTTTGAGAACGATTTAGCAAATGCTAAGTTGATGTTCATCAGTTTTGGTTCGTATGTACCAAGTGTACCAGGATCTGGGTTGTTGTTGGTTGTGATATCAATTTCACCAATGTTGAATGATGTCATTGACAGACCGATTACTGAACTTTCACCGACCTTAGCCAAGAGGCCGAAAGCTGACATCTTAATGTCAGTGCCTTTCAACCAATCTGTGTGAGTGAAATTCAGTTCAAACTTGTTGATGTTAGCAATACCAGCTACGTTGCCGTACATGGCTTCAACGCCATGTACGAACGACATACCTGCATTGCCCCAACCTGATGAGGCTGCCCATGGGTTAATCAACAATTCGGCTGCACCAGCTTGACCTGAACGGTCTTCATTTCCTGCAAATGCTTTTGGAGCGCTAAATCCAAAGAGGATTACGAGGCTCATAACTATATATCCTAATGATTTCTTCATGATTCTGATATTTAAAATTGTTAGCAATTACATTAAATTTAGAAAGTATTCAAGTCAACTTGACGCATAGCAGCAAAGAACTTGATGACGCGATCGTCACCGCTTGTGTAGTCTTTGACGTGAATCAGGTAGAAACCGCTGGCTACAGGAGTGTTGGCGAAGTTGGTCAAATCCCATTCAAGGAAGGTCTGTTTACTATCCTTCTTGAACTGGCGCACCTTTGTACCACTAATCGTGTAGATGGTTACGACGCACTTGTCAGGAAGGTTAGTAATCTTAACCTTGTTCATCAGAGCATTTGATTCGTACTCATCGTAAGCGTAGTATGGGTTAGGAACCACCGTCACAAGGTCAAGGTCTGTCTGGGTCTTTTCAGGATCGTTGAAGGTTGGATCAAGACCCTTGATGGAGAACCTATACTGAGGATTGAGGTTGTTATAGTTCAATTCTGGTCTGAGTGTATCCAAATCCGTGTAGCTATAGCCAGCCTTGTAAGGCTTTGCAATTCTGATACGGATACGGCACGTATTGCCGTCAGGGTCATCTTCTGATGCGAAATCATCATCCAGAACCCATTTTGCTCCTTCGATACCCATCGGCATACCAACCCACATGACTTGTTTGAACAAATAGACTTCAAGGTTTGTACCTACATTGCTGGATTGGCTGTAGTTCAGTACATCGAACAAGTATTTACCACCATCGTAAGCTGGGCTGTTGAAATCTTTGTATGGAGATGTTGCTGGGATGTTTGGATTATTGTCCATACCCCAAATGTAAACGAAGTGCTTGCCACCCATGACAGGATCTTCATCGATGCCTGTGTTACGGATAATGTTAGGATCGAGCAATTGTGATGATTCACCATAGACTTCGTTGACGGTGTTCTTCAAAAGTTTGGTAGGATTGAAGAGCATGTCACGGCCATTTTGGTCAGCGAGGAATGAATCTTCACCGAAAGCGAGGTTCAAACGAGCACCTGTTTCAACATCGATGACATAACCTGGGAACCAGCCCATACCTTGTGCGGCAATGAAGTTGGCATCTTCAGGATTCATGCTGCATGAATCTGGATGTGTTGTCCAATCGATTGTAGTTGGATTACCGTCTTTGTCGACTGAAGCATGTTTACGCAAGAAGAATCTCTTGGCACCGCCTTCGGCAAGTTTTGGATCCATGCACATTTCAAGGACTGGGCAACGTGTCCATTTGCTCCTATCAGCTGTAAATACGATATCAACTGACGAAGTGCGGGTGAAGTATGAATCCTCGCGTGAGTTCGCCTGGAAAACAGGACCAGGATTCCATTTACCGCCTTGACCGCTGAATGAACCGAGAATGTAAGGTGCCCATGTGCCATGTGCTACACTTTCATACAATTGATCTGGGTCGTATGGTTTGTTAGCAATGGTGTTGTAGTCCGAATTGGTGTTTTCATTCTGGTCGATGTAGTTACCGGCACGAATCCAGTTGATGATGGTTCCTGGAACATCCTTGTCACGAATACCATCCAACCAAGGATTGCTTGGATCTTTGAATTCTATTGATGAAGTGAGGAAGGCATTGTTCTTTTCTACAATCCTGTATGCTTCATGCCATGAATCTTCAGGATTGCTTTGATTCAGGTCATAATAGTAACCGACTTTCAGAGGTCCCATTTCGTATGGCTGAGTGATAGCAATTGAAATACCTTTATCAATGAACATTCTTTCATCAGTATAGGCTGTAGTGGTATCACTTCTATAAGGTATAGTATCATTTGGGTCAGTCAAATTGGTCAATGTCCAGTAAGAAACATTACGTGGAACACGGTTTCCCTTAACGTATGTGTTAGTATCAGCCTTACTCGTTCCTTCTACTCTCAAGAAAATACTTGGGTCATCGACAACATCGTATGTGTAAACTTCAACAAGGCTGTCGAAAGTAAGCTCATAATCGTTTGTCTTGACATTCAACGGGTCGATGATCTTGACATTGATAGGACTCTTTCCAACCATATAGGTAGGATGATAAGCGATTGGGTAATCAGGATCGCCAAATCTAACTTGATTCTTGATGGCCATCTTTGGTGTCACCATGTCATCCTTGAACAGGATGCTGTCAACTGTTGCCGGGTCAAGTTCGACTTCGTTGCCGCCATTACCAACGCCAACAATACGTCTGACAGCAGGGCTTTCACCGTAAGTTGTATTCAAAACAGTACCATTCACAATCTTGTGAGGAATTGCTGAATAGCACTGGATGTTCTTACGACCTTCGAGGTAAGGTTTCTTTTGGCCATATAAGCCGCCAAGGTCACCAGGTTCCTGTGAATATGGATAGTAGTTGTTATAAGCGTAAGCAACTGCCATGTAATAATAGGTCTTGTGGTTTACCAAGGTAGGGTTCTCACTGGTTGAGAACAAGTCGTTCGTAACGACAAAGCTGTGAGTAATACCTGCATCACCACCTTCAACCATCAGTGATGGAACGTTGGCTTGGATATAGTTGTCGTATTCAAAGTTCACCATACGGGTGACACCGTTCTTGATGTCGCACTGGAACACAAGGCGAGCCTTGTCGCTATCGTTGAGCTGGTCAGGGCTGACTTCTTCGTTCGCCAACTGATAAACCTTATAACCTTCGAAACGGTAATATTGGTCGCATTCAATTCTTGTCAATGTATCCAGATCAAGATATTCTGGTATTTCAGGATCTTTTTCAATGTAGCGTTCCTTGTAGTTGTTTGAGGTTGAAACGTTCGTGAGATAAATGATGAGTTGCTGGTCAAGTTCACGGATTGTCAAATCTGGAGCACTTGGGCCATCGATTACCTTGAAGCAGTTATCAAACAAGGCCTGGCATTTATCATCAACTACGCGAAGCAGTTCAACTGAAGCCCAAGGACCACCGCTGGTAGCTCGAGCCCATGGCACACCGAATGTAATATAGTTGACAGCACCTGGCATCAGGGTGAAAGGACCTGCTGACTGCATGAAACGACGGTCGTTAGGTGAGTTGTTGCAGGTTTCTTCAGTCCAATACTTGCCATTCAGGTTGTAACCACCATTTGGATATTGGCAACCAGTACCCCAGTTCCATGGGTCAGTGTCACCAGGGAACATGAAGTCGCATTCAGGTCCGACAACATCGCTGCCTGAATAAGCATTGCCACCATACTTCATCTTATTACCATCTTTCCAGATACCGCGAAGCATGTTGTAATACTGAGGAGCTGTGCTTGGGTCACCATTAGGAGCGGAGCTGTTGTCGTGGTAAACGAAACGGCGCATACCGAAACGTTCGTCATCGACGATACCATTGCCGAAGTTCACACCATTGATACTTTCGTCGCAAAGTTGTTGAGGATTTGTGGCTTCATAAATGGTGTCAAATGCTTGGCTTACGCTATCGTAAACAATATGAGGAACCATGGTATAGCTGTACTTAGGATTGTCGATTCCATCAGGATCCATGTAAGGTCCTTGGAAGAAGTCGACACCAATCGCTGGAGGCTGGGCACCGTATGCTTCAGGTTCACCGCTACCATCGATAGCTTTACCGTTATAACCATAACCGAGACCACGGCTGACATCGCAACCTACATAGTCGTCCCAACCATAACCGAGGTCAACGTCAGTCCATGGTGAGAAGTATGTGCCTGTCAAAGTATAGGTTGAGCGGTTGATGATTTCATAGCTGTAGAAAGACATGTTGTTGATTTCATCGTTGGTGGCGAAACCGAAAGCCTGGGCACGGACTTCGATACCGATAGCATCACCGCTTGATTCGGTGTGAGATGCACCTTTATCGTTGAAGATCCACCAAAGTGTCTGGTCGCCTTTCAGCACCTGGTCAGCAAGGATGGAACCGTACATTGAACCTTCGAGTGCTTCATCCATGGTAGCAATCTTTGTGTGGCACAATTCATTGTCCAAGTCATAATAAGGATAATCGCCAAGTTCTGGTTCATATTCACCATTATTATTCTTGTCATAGAATGGAGCACCGTAATGGCTGACTTTGACTCCGTTTTCAGAAATTTTGTCAGGATGAGCTGGCCATTCCGCAATGATTGTTGGGATTGTATAACCATCTTCCAATTTTCCGTCTGGACCGAAGTGACTCAGGAAATCATCAACTTCAGCACGGGTAATCTTAAAGATTTTATCCCACTTAGCGCATGTGACTTCTGAAATTGCTGCTGAACCATCAATTGTCAGAGGGCCTGTCCAGTAGTCGTTACCTACTTGGCGGAAACGAAGGGCAGCGCACTTGAGCTGGTTGTTGACGTCGACGCCAGCAATCCAAAGTGAACCTGCGAAAAGAGAAGTTGCTGCACCATTGGCCGGGATGAAATATTTGGAGCCTGTTCCCGAAGGAAGATCCCACCACATATCACCACCTGCGTTGATACGAGTTTTCACATTGTTGATGTCTAACCATTCAAAAGCTGATGATGGAGAACATCCGGCGGTAGTCTGTTTCAAACCACGGTTGCCTTTGGCACCGTCTTCGAATCTGTAGACTTCAGCCTTTCCTGGAATTACAGCAGCCACGATAAGTAGTGCTGCAAACATTAAACGAACTATATTCTTCATAATATTATAATTTATCAATATGAAATTAATTCTCGCATTTAGAAGTTGAAGCTCAAACCAAGTCTAATTTGGCGAGGAGCTGAATAGAAGCCGCCATTGTTGACATAAATCTGATACATCTGGATGTAAGCTTCAGGATCAATCTGGCTGTTGATTTCACGTTGCCATTCAGGAGCTGAAAGGTAACCATCGTCGTCAGCATTACCAGTTGCTGCATACACACCGGTGATGTTCTTTGAGTTGAGCAAATTCAAAACTTGCAGATAGACATTCACGAAAGCTTCGCGGCCTTCTTTTCCTTCTTTCTTGCCCATGACAAAGTTGAAGTCCTTGTCAACGCGGAGGTCGAAACGGAATGAAGCTGGCATTCTTGAACCGTTGTAGGTACCTTGCAGCAAGTTGTTACCGCCAGCGATAGGTGAAGAAACTGTACGTGAAGCTGTGTAAGGAGTACCTGAACCACCATTCACTGTCAGTGAGAAACCAGTGTTAGCAAGCACTTGGATTGGGCTTTTGCCTTCGCGCTTGATGACTGGGCCATCATACTTTGAACCACGGCTGAAACGATAGTCGAGTACGAGGTTGAAGCTGTGACGACGGTCAGCGTTGGTCGGGAAGGTTGATCTCAAGTTAGGTACACCTGCAGCAATCAAAGCAGCAGCGGTACTTGTTGATGAACCGGTCATGTCGGCGAATTGCAAGGTGTAGCTTGCACGGACGCGGGCGTTCTTGGTTCTACGCAAGTCGTATTCGGCGGTCAAACCCTTGACGGTACCGAAGTCGAGGTTGCTGTATGAGTTGTATGCCTTAGGATAAGCACCGTTGAAACGGTACATCTGGATCATGTTACGAAGCTCACGGTAGTAACCGGTGATGGTCAATGATGAAGTGTTGGTGACTTTTTGGGTGAAACCTAATTCATAGTCGATGGTCTGGGCTGGCTTCAAGTTTGGATTTGCCATTGTGCCGGAAACATCATTGAAATAGAGGTAATACAGTGGACTCATGTAGTAACCTGATGATGGGCGCTGTGTCAACACATCATAGTGAGCGAAGAACAAAGCTTCATCGGAGATTGGGAATGAGAAGGAGATACGTGGCATAATGTTCCATTTAGGATCATAGTCCTTGAATGAATTGATGTCGACACGATTCTGTTCTTTATCTTTAACCCAAGGTGAAACGCCAGTACCTTTGTCCAAGACTGATGGGTCGGCGATTTCAACACCGTCGGCATTGTACCAAGTGTTGCCACTACGGTAACCCACGATTTGGGTCATGTTGTCAATCTTATCGACGTATGGAACATAGTCGTCACCGATGTTATCTGGAACGAAGAAACGTTCTGATGTTTCTACACCTTGATTATCTTTGAAAACGAGGTATCTCTTACCATCGGCCATATTGATATTGTCACCAACTGTGTAGTAGTCATACAAAACGTATGGATCTTTCAATACGCTTTGGTTAGCATCGAAACGGTCGGCACGGATACCAATGTTGAAGATAAGGTCTTTGAAAGCGAACTTATCCTGAATGTAACCTGCCATGTAGATAGGCTGAATAGCGGCAACAGGACGGGTGTAGTTTCCGTATTCATCCATTTCATTGAAGAAGTCATCCATTGAAGGACGCTCGAACAGGCCGTATTTCTTGTCGCCATCGTAGGAATAACCATAGTAGCTGACATACAAGTTACCGTCGCGGGTAAGTTCGTCGGCACCGAACATGCTGATGTCGAGGCCACCATCCACGTGTCCATCCTGATGGAGCACGCCGTTTTCATCGTAGTAACTGATGGAGTTGTCGCTGAAGTCGTAAGTATCGATCAGAATGTAATCAGTACCATCAACAGGGAGGCCCATAGCTATACGCAGGTTCTTGTCGAAAGTTTTCTGAGATGGGCCGTCATACAATCTGTGGAACATAACGGTATCGACATATCCGTCGTGAGAGATGACGTATGGGTTATTCTTGTCAAGTTCCATGATATGGAAGTTGGTCAAGTCACGCATTAATGTCCAGTAGTCGGCTGAGTATGACATGCTGGCTGAGTTCTGCTGCTCATATTGGAAACCGAGTTTCACTTCATGGGTAGCATCACCCTTGCCGATGGTCATTGAAGCATTCACATTCAAGGCAATCTGGTCTTCAACTGACTTGCCGTATGAAGTCTGGATTGTGCCAGGCACTGCATACAAGCCGTAAACTGCATTTGGAGACAAACCGTTAATCAAGCCGTTGTTCAGCATGATGTTCGACATGTTGTTGTAGTAACCTTCTGCGCCGTAAGTCCGATACAAATCATAGTAGTTTTCAACATACCTTGAAAGCAGCGGGTTGAAGTCGTCATCTTGTTTTACAAACTTTACCAAAGTGTCGTAGTCCCAGCTGTTCAGAACCCAAACATTGTTGTAATTGTGATATATTGGTGTCGTGTCATTTTCATAACCAACTATTACATTTTCAACATTACCTTGTTCGAAAGAAGTCGTCTTATAAGTGGTGAACTTACCAAGGTTGCTGTAAGCGAAGATGTTATCCCACAAGTCAGGGTCGCCTGACTCACCAGTAGCATGTGTGTAGTCGGCCTGAATGCTGTAGTAGAAGTTGGAAATCAACGATGTGCTTTCAGGATCTGTGGGGAAACGCTGAGTGAAACGGACATAGCCACGGTAAGTGTTCGACTTGCTCTTATAGTTCTTGTCTGTGTTGAAGAAATAATGACCTCTGCCATTTGCATAGTTGCCTCCTGCCATATACATCGAACCGCCGAATGTCAAGTTGGTGTTGGCACCGGTGCGGACGTTGATATTGCCGGAGAGGTTAATGCTTCGGTTGGAGGTATTGGCAAGGTATTTTGAATACACAAGGTTGTCTCTCATGGTATAGGCTGCATTCTGGTAAGTGCCAGAGTTAAGGCCGGAAAGACGCAGAGGTGTATTTTCGATGAAATCTTGCCAATCATCGGTAGCTTTGTAATAGCCTGTAGCAGCGTGAGAACCAACTCTGTTGTAGTTGAGGTCGCCAGCCAAGAAGAAACCGAGCAATGCTGTTTCCTGATTCTTACCCTTGATGAGTGGTCCCTGGAGGCTGAAGCCCAAGCGGTGATGGCCGTAGCCTTCAACCGATGCTTCATATTCCAAGCCACCGCCGAAGGTACGGCTTGGGCCTTTGGTGGTCATGTTGATGATACCGCCCATGGCATCACCATACATGGCAGGAGTACCACCCAAGATGACATCGACTTGGTCGATAGCACCTTGAGGCACACTTGCACTACCAATAACTTTCACACCGTCGATGTAATAGACGGCGCTTTCACGGGCACCACGGATACTACCGACTTCACCGTCGCTCGAGAACACGCCACCGACGCTGGAAGCAACGCCTTCAGCCGAACGGTTAGGCAGTTTCGAGATTTCTTCGGAGGTGATGGAAGCACCTGATGTCGTGTTATCCATCGAAATCAAAGGAATTTCATAGTCGATGACGGTGACTTCGTTCAAATTGATTGCGCCACTCTTCATCACTACATTGTAAGGGGTGATTTTGTTGGCCGGAATGACCAGTCCTTTCAGCACAAAGGGCTGATAACCAACGCAACTCGCCTTGAGGTCGTACGTTCCCGGAGGGATTGGGTTGATGTCATAATTACCGTCAAAGTCGGAGGATGCACCACCCACTTGCGTACCGCCTTTTTCGACGATAATGTTCGCAAATGGCACAGGCTCGCCAGTGTCATCGGTAATCTTACCTTTCAGTCTTCCTTGCTGAGCGATGGCTAACGTGCAGGTTGCCAATACAATAGCAAGTGTCATTAGTAAATTTTTAAACATACCTTTTAATTTTATGTAATACTACTCTTTAAGTGCATTAAAAGTCGTCAAAATTACAACCTTATTTCCAAGTACGCAAGAAAAATAAGTTTTTCCTGCATTTTTTTCTTGGTTTTTTTCTCTTAAAGCCTTGTAACTTTTTGCAAAATAAACATTTATGAATGCAAAAAAATTGCATTAATGCTGTTTTGCAACAGTTTTTGTTACACCTTATATTAATAAGGGACTTTCACGAAAAATACGGATTGGTTCGGCGATGCTTGCGCATTTGGCGGGCATGGCGGCGGTCCTGACGCATCATTTTCTTTGTCTTCGGTGCTTGATGTTTGTAGTGTGTCGATTTCATTTTCTTATACTGTTTGCCCGATTTTTTTTCCACCTTCTCCATTTGGCGTTCCGCCTTACGCATTGCCCTTGATGACTTGTTGGAAGCGCACGAGCACAACATGGTCAAAAGCACGCACATGCAAACAATTAATCTGACTTTATTCTTCATATCATGGTATTTTTGAGGGCACAAACATAATATTTTTCCCCGACAAAGACACTATTTTGAAGAAAAAACCGTTTCTTTGCAATATGAAACAATCATTGAAATACATATTAATCGCCTTGTTGCCATTGCTGAACTGCAGTTGCTACAAGAATCCAACCAATCCTTATATCAATACTTTTGTCGACTTTGAGATTAATCTCAACCAAAGCGACTATTACAAGCTGAATGTTATGGGAAATTTCGTTTATGTCACAGGAGGCGAAAACAGCAACAGCTGGGGCATCATTATTTTCAGAATGCCTTCTTCCGACATAGAATTTAGGGCATACGACCGTTTCCCGCCCAATAATCCATTCGCTTGCCAAGACGAACAGGGCAACTACAAGCGTCTGACCACAGACGGACGATTTGTCATTGACAGCTGCAACAACATCAAATACAATATTTTGGATGGTTCCATTTTTGAAGGTGATGGGCAATATGAACTGATACAATACCAGTGTATATACAATCAAGACAAAAACACTCTACACGTGCGTAATTTCAAATAATGACAGAAGAACACAAAAAAGGCACGGAATTCATTTGAGTTCCGTGCCTTTTTGCATTAACTAATCGCAGATTAATACCTGTAAATCTCCGATTTGTAAGGGCCTTCTATCGGGACACCGATATAATCGGCTTGCTTTTGCGTCAGCTTGGTCAGTTTCACGCCGATTTTTTCGAGGTGCAGACGGGCGACTTCCTCGTCTAAATATTTCGGCAGGCAATACACGTTGACGGCATACTGTCCACGCTTTTGCCACAAATCCATCTGAGCCAGTGTCTGGTTGGTGAACGAGTTGCTCATCACGAAGCTGGCGTGACCCGTTGCGCAACCTAAATTGACCAAACGTCCCGAAGCCAGCAGGAAGATGCAGTGGCCATCCTCAAAGACATACTTGTCGACCTGAGGCTTGATATTAATCTTTTCCTTCAGTTCCTTGGCGTTTTCGAGGCGGCTGACCTGAATTTCGTTATCGAAGTGACCAATGTTGCAAACGATGGCCTGATCCTTCATCTTCAGAATATGTTCAAGGGTGATGACATCGCAGTTGCCAGTCGTGGTAACGAAAATGTTGCCTTCCTTGACGGCTTCTTCCATCGTGGTGACTTCGAAGCCTTCCATAGCAGCCTGCAAAGCGCAGATTGGGTCGATTTCGGTGACCAAAACGCGGGCGCCGTAACTCTTCATGGAATGTGAGCAACCCTTTCCGACTTCGCCATAACCGCAAACCACGACGACCTTACCGGCAATCATCACATCTGTAGCACGCTTGATGCCATCGGCCAAAGATTCGCGGCAGCCGTACAGATTATCAAACTTCGACTTGGTGACGGAATCGTTCACATTAATGGCCGGAACCAACAGTTCGCCACGTTCCTGCATCTGATAAAGACGGTGAACGCCCGTAGTGGTTTCTTCCGAAACGCCTTTCCAACCAGCGACGACCGTGTGCCAGAAAGTTGGATTTTCCTTATACGTTGCCTTAATGACACTCATCAAAGCGGTTTCTTCCTCGCTTTCGGTAGGTGCATCGAGCAGTTTAGGGTCGTTTTCGCAGGCATAACCCTTATGTATTAATAAGGTGGCATCGCCGCCATCGTCAACGATGAGGTCCGGACCTGTTCCATCGGGGAAAGTGATGGCGCGTTTGGT
>NZ_JBADWU010000066.1:0-4236 GCF_056203535.1 Candidatus Limimorpha sp.
GTTCTTTCTTCAGAATCAAATAAACCTTGGTTGCCAAGCTTTCTGTATGCCCTTTTGTACGTGTCCTTTTTCTCTTCAAATTTGCGGCAAATATACAAATATTTATCTGATTATCAATGAGTTTTATTTAGAATTGCCCTTCAGGAAATCCTCAATCAGTTCGGCCATCAGCGCGTTCAGTTCCTCGTTGGTGCCCACGCGCGGCGACTGAACCACCGTGAAGCCACGTTTGCCATAAAACAGGTTGATTTCGGCCTGCTTCAGCCCCGTCTTGAAACGCAACTTCTTGCCATACTGTATGTTGATGGTCTCGTAAAGCAGTACGCCCGTATCTTCCACAAAGGCTTTCAGCCCTTCCATAATCTGGTTCAGTTCGTCGGGCACGTATGGTTCGCGTTTCTCTTCCTTGGCGGCCTGTTTCGGGTTCAGTTTGGCTCTGATGCGCGCCATGACATCGGCATCGGGATCCTTGGGACGCACATCTTCCTCTGCCTCTACAAACGGGAACTCCGACTCCATTTCCTCCATCATCTTTTTCTTTCCAAACGCCTCACGCGGATTATCGAAATCAACGTAAGCGTCCATCACGACAGGCTCTGCATCGGGATTGTAGTAAGCCTCGACATCCATGCTTAAGAAACAGGCGCGCGTCACATCCGAAGTGCGTGTGTCAACCACCTGTTCCAAGCCATACTGCTGCGCAAGGCCGGCAACAAACAGCTTGTAGAACAGGGCGTATTTGCCCGCATCATAGCAACGCTCGCTGAAACGGAACACCACCTTCAGGCCGTCGGCACTCGGCGATGCGAAGCACAGCACCACACGCGGGTCGGCTTTCATTCGGTTGCGCAATTCGGCAAGCGAAAGGCCTTTGTCCGACAAATGGTCAATGTCGACAATGAAATACTCGGCAAAGGCGAAATTCTCCGTCAGGCGGAACGAAGGATTGAACGAAGCCGCCACCATATAGGGCAGTTGCCTTTTCAGAACGCCATACTGTTTTTTGTCCAAGTCCTTCACGATTTGCAGCTGGCGCAGTTTGGCCACCATGTCGGGACTTGGGTTGCGCAGCATGTCGTAGAACTGCTTCAGCGGCATCTTTTCCAGTTTGTCGGCACTCGAAGTCAGGTTTTTACCAAAGGAAATCATAATGTGTTCAGTTTTTTGAATTGTTGAGCCAGGTTCTGTGCATAAAGGAAAATCTGGTATTCGCGGCTTCGGTTCACGCCCTGCACCGCAACCACATCGTCCAGATAGTCGTTAAGCGACTGGATGATGACTCTTCTGCCCAAGCCTTCCAGCCACACCGAGCCATCGTCCTTCACCGAATAGAAATCCGTAGTCACGATGCCTTGATTCAGCAGGTTCCAAACCACGTAATCGACCCAAACGCGGTACAGCTCAATGACATCGTAAACCAAGACTGGCCGGTTGTAGTCGTCGCGGTGCAGCACCCCGATATACGGGTCGATGCCGGCTTTAATCAGTGCGCCTTCCACCTTGGCATAAAGCAAGCCGTAGCCGTAGTTCAGCAAGGCATTGGCCACGTCGGTTGCCGGATGCTGCGAGCGTTCGCTGAAACGGTAGCTTTCAGGCAGGAACAGATTCATCGCCTCAAAATAGCGCTTCGATGCTATGCCTTCCCAGCCTCTCAGCGTGGCTGCCACATCCGAGACGATTTCGCCTTCCGCGCTGCCGATTTTCTGACGGTAGTCTTCCAATTTCGCAATCACCTTATCGCAAGTCTGCTGCGATGCGCCCGACATGGCACTCATCATCAGCAACATGGCTTGTTGGTTTTCGATTTTATGTTGCAATGTTTCCTTGATCCATTGCACGGCTTCCTTGCCAAACACGAAACTCAGCTGTCCCTTTCTGATGGTGGAGATGGAGCCATATTTCGGACTCCACACCCGTCCCACCACATTCCCGATACGGTCGGCAAACAGGATTTCGATTTCCTTTTCGACGGCCAGCATCACGGCATCGCTCGAAATCTGCGCACCCTTACTGACGTGAATGGAATCAATATCCTTGACAGGAATACGCTGGCTGCCGTCAGCCGTAACAATCACAAAGCCCTCATTGTCGCGCGTCAAGGCGCAACCGAAAGAATTCAGTACGATCTGCATACGTTCCCCAGTTTTAAAGGTTTTCCATCAGTTCGCCATAAATCGCGTTTTCGTCGAAGTCGCCGAACAGGTCGTGCAACTTGTCCATGGCGCGGCAACGCACATCGGGAGTGACGTAGCGCATGGTGGTGCGCAAGGCGGCAATCAGGGCGGCGTAGTCGTCGGTGTAGCCGATAATCGGGATGCCGTCGCAAATCAGGTCAACCGGGCAAATCAGGTAGCCCAAAGCGCCAACGATGGTGGCCTTCGCCTTCAGCGGGACATTGGGCGACTTCAGCTCGTAGAAAAGCAGCAAGGCAGGATAAACCAGGTTGATGCCAACTTCCTTCGAAATCTGTTTCACCTTGTTCCAGAATGAGCTTTCGTTGTAATGGCTTTCGTAATTCTTTGTGTTCATGTTGTTGTTTGTCATATCTTTTTGTTTTTTTTGGTTAGTATTCAGATTTCATGCTGCAAAAGTCGTGCATTCCCGCGACATAAAGGTTCAGTTTTATTGGAGCAAATAAACTGGCATATTTGGCTTATTCATCTGCAATGTTCCGATGATTCAAGAAACTCAGCAGACTTGGGTCAGAGAGCTGAACTCGGCAACCTGATTTGCAGCTCATTGAGCTTGTCGAAATGAGAAGATACTTTTGCTGTTTAATTATGAATGGTTACTTAGTTTATTTCTGACCACTTATTTATCAGAAGATAAAATATGGAAAAATTATTGCTTGGCAGACAATTCATCAAGTTTTACAGCGGAAAGTTATCCTTCCCCCATCTCCGCATCCAACCCCTCATCCTTTTTCTCCGCAACGCTCTTGGTCATCTTCACTGTTGAAGCATCTTGTTTTTTCTGCATCCTCTGCTTTTTCCTTCTTAGTGCAACCTTGCGCCTCTTGGCCTGGTCGCTTAGGATAAGCTGAAACATCCTCAGCATGGGGCCATAGGCTTCGGCATCGACACACGACATAGCTTTAAGATAGTCACCGATTTTGTTCATCAGCTGCGCCACATTGCGTTTCAAAGCCTGCAATTGCGGGCTGTTTTTGCTGCAACAGCAGATTCTACCATTTCTTCACGGCGTTTCGACACATCTTCTCTTGCTTGCTCGAGGAGCGACAAGCGGCCCGACAATTCGGGTATGGCTTCAACATGAAGCAGCATCTCTGGTGTCGTCAATTTGTACAGCATGAGTTCCGAGTTCGTCATCTTGCTCGCTATACACATGTGTCGAAAACCGACATAGCTGTTCAAAATCCTTTCGACCGCCTTGGCATGTTCCACCAAATCGGCATCGCCTGTGGCCAGACACGACTTCACCAAAAGCCTGATGCTCACGATGCACTTGAGCAAGGCGTTAGCCTGGTCTTTAAGCCCGATTTTCTTCGACCTGTCGCATATACGGTCCATCAATTTTTCATTAGCCGCGTCAAGTTCAGCCTTCCATCGGGTCAAAGGTTCGTCAAGTTCGCATCCTTCCATGAATCTCAACATGCGCTCTGCGGCAGCATAGACTTCGAAAGGCGATTGGTTTTGATAGGTTTGTTGCATAAAGATTTTGTTTCGGATGCAGCCGTCCACTGCATTAGAGTTCTCACAAGGGCACCACGGACGGATGATGCACATCAAACTTGCCACACGGCACGCCGTCGGGGAGAGTTCGAAGTGCAAAAATAAAAATTTTCGAACGCACAAACAGGTGTTGGAGTAAAAAAACAATGACATCTATATACTTTTATGCCCAAACATTAGACACGGAGCGGAAATCAGAGAATCCTCGACGAATTCATGGAATACGCGAAGCGGATTCCCTATTCGTGAAAATTCGCGAAATTCGTGGTTGAAAAAACATCGTGGTTACAAATCGAATTGTAGTGTCCTTTCTAGCCGGACGTAGAGAAAGAACCGCGAATCGGGCGAATCACGCGAATGTGGCCTTGCTGACGCAATCCCTTGCCTGGCGGACGCTGATAAAAAGAACCACTTTAAGTTTGCAGCGTGAATTCGTACAAGGTTATTTCCTACCTTTGTTGCATGAAGGAGGGACTAACTTCCAGAGGACAATCCATTAGAACCACAAGGCCAAGAGCCTATAATTCGTTTGGGATCCTCTGGA
>NZ_JBADWU010000067.1:0-5134 GCF_056203535.1 Candidatus Limimorpha sp.
ATTGCCTCAAGACGCATCGTGGGGTAAGGGGATTTTGTGCAACGGAAACACCTAAATGCCATTCCCTACGGCCTGAAGGCATCTTCCCGGCCTGCTACTTTGGAACTCATTACTCTTGCAGATCGGTTGCGGATTTAAGGGTAGAATATGATTCAAATTGAGTTACAGGTCTCTCGATTCCATCATCAACCTTCAAAACCATAATATTCTTGTCCGGAGTAAGCCATTGAATCCAGTTTTGCGATGCATTTCCACCCCAATCAACAGTTACCTTTCCACTCAAATCGCCAAACTCGTGATACGGTTTTACTGAAAGGAATACTTTCTTTTTGTCCGATGAGCGTTGGCTGTCTTTCCCCAAAATCTCATAAACGCCAACCTATCGCGAAAACTTGCCGTCAGCAATAAAAGCCACCACAAATTTAGCTTTCAGCAATTGGTTTGCCCTATCAATGGATTGTTCACGCACATAATCACAAAACAAACCATCATCTTGATGATCAAGGAATAAGTCAAAAAGATTCTTATCCTTGTGTGAATATCCGTCAATAGTAATCGGAATGTTTTTTAGACGCATGATACGGACTTGTCCTTTTTCAAGAGCAGCATCGAACAAAGTGTTGCGCCGTTTCAATAAATCTTGAATATTAGGGCTTTGCATATCAAAATGTTTTTGAACAAGTATGTTTTGTCAATAGCGAATCATCATTATTCCACCACAATAATCTGTGTTCTGCGGTTCACGTCGCGGTTGTTCGGGTCGAGCGGTTCGGAGCTGCCCTTGCCTTCGTATTGCAGACGGTCGGCGGCTACGCCTCTCGAAATCAGGAAATCGACAACGGCCTTGGCTCTGTTTTCAGAAAGCTTCTGGTTGAATTTGGCATCGCCTTCATCGGAAGTGTGGCCGACAATCTTCAAATTGACTTGCGGCTGCTTCTCAAGAATCTTAACCAAATCATGCAAGACAAATTTGGCATCGTCATTCAAATCGGCTTTGCCGACAGCAAATTGAGCAGCATTGAAATTCTTCTCGATTTCCTCAATCTGCTCAAGATAGACTGTCACAGTATCGTGAACAGTAACGGTTTCCGTCACAATCTTTTCAACTTCGATCACTTCCAGCTCCTTGTTGCAGCTGCGCATCAACATAAGAATCAAAACAATGATAATGACAGCGGCCAGGACGAGCCACAGCCACCATTTTGAATTATTCTTTTCAGGAACTGGCGGAACATAACCATTGAGATATTCGAGCGTGAAACCGCCTTGTTCGAAAGGTTTGCTGGGCTTAAAATCTGCAACTTCAACGTCATATTGCTTTGCCCAGCTGACGATTTTTTCAAAATCCTCTTTCGACCAGTTGTTGTTCACTGCAACCGAAGAACCATCTTGAAGCTTCAGCACTTCATCAGACTTTATAAAAAAATTGGATTCATAATTGCTTCTGTCGCCACCTGTCTTTTTCACGAAAGAGTCCACTTCCTTTGCTTCAACGAACATAGCAGGTTCAAACCCCTTTATTTTCCAATGGTTCAGACTATCTGGAAACGCTTTTCTCAAATCCGATAAGGTAGCATGTGGATACATTACTAAATAGGCATTAATGATGCCCAATACGGTGCGGTTTTGAGCCTTACCGTAAACTCTTACTTTACTTGCCATTGTTTGTGATGTTTAATTGTTTGTTGTTGATTTGTTGAATTGAATTTGTGATGAAAATGAGGTTTTGGGACTTTGCACGCAACGTCTCAAAAACTAATATTCGCCGCGCGCCGCCTGACCGATGGTGATGCCATTCGGAACGCATGATTCGCCTTTCTTATCCTTAATCTGAACCTTCACGCCAAAATTGGTTTCAAACATTTTTTCTGCCTCGCCCACTTTGGTGCTGCCCTTGATTTTCATGCCATCGGCATTGGTTTTCACTACCTTTGTCGTTTTTTCGTTCAATTGATGCAAGGTCAAGTCGCCATCGGCGATTACGGAGCCTTTGTAAAACACCAAGCTTAAATCGAAAGCCTCCATGAAATCTTTCGATAAGGTTTTCAGTTTCTTTTGCGGTGCGACGGTAAATTCCGCCTTGTTGAATTTGTCTTTCAGACTGTTAATGATTCCCATAGTAAAAATCTGTTTTTTCTTTCGCCTACTCTTTACAGGTTTTTCGGCATACACCTTATTATTATTTCAAAAAACACTTCGCACATCCTTTCCAATCCGCTTGCAAAAAAACACGCATTTCCGTTACCTTGCAAAGTCCTTGTTGGTCCTTTTGCTTCCGCCACGCACAACAATAAAAAAAGCGTGATACTTTTGCATCCGCTTGTCGAGGTGTTTGGCCATACCTTAAGAGACAGAAGACAAAAGTTCACGCTATGCGTGAACTTTTAGTTTCTTTCCAGTCTCTCGTCCTAAAGCGGCCAAACTTCCGACAAGGTAGAATAAACTAAATATTCATCGTGTTTATGTATTTATCAGATTTTCATTCGTGCCTCAGGCACTTTTCATATCATAGGCGTTCTATCGTTAATTATCAGGCCACAAAAATAAGGAAGTTTTGAAGATTTCAAAAGAAAAAGTTGAGAAAAGAGTGAGAGGAAACAAACAAAAAAACAAGCTGATTATATTAAAAAAGCTATTTTTGTAAATTCAAACTAAGAAACAATGGCAGACAAAAAAAATGGCAATGGCTTTTTGAAAGGGCAACCTTTGTGGGAAAATCTGTATTTTTACCAGAAGGCTAAAAGCCTATATGCCATTACTTTCTATTTCGCAAACAAATACCTGAAACGCGGAGATCGCACTGTTGACCAAATGATACAAGCTGCACGTTCAGGCAAGCAAAACATTGTGGAAGGTTCCGAAGACGGCGTCACTTCCGCCGAAATGGAGATCAAACTGCTCAATGTAGCACGCGCCAGCATCGGCGAACTACAAGAAGACTATAAGGATTACCTTTCTGTAAGGCATCTCCAAATCTGGAAAAAACAGCATCCAAGATACGACAAAATGTTGGATTACTGTAAGTTTCACAACCAACCAGAAGACTACGAGCCCTATCTGGAAAAATGGAACGATGAAGAAATCTGCAACATTGCCATCACACTCACCCACATGGTAGACAAAATGATGACAAGTTACCAACAGAAACTTGAAAATGAATTCATCAGCCAAGGTGGCATTCGTGAAAGGATGACAGCCGCTCGTCTCGCCCATCGCACCGACCAAAAACAAATCATCGAACAGCAGGAAAGGAAAATCATGGAATTGGAAGAAACAATCTGCCAATTGAAAGAGACCATTCAAGACTTACAAAATCAACTGAATGAAAGAAACAAGGAAGGGTAAAATTTCAATAAATATTGATAGTAAGTCTAGAAAAGCCTAGAAAATCTAGAATTTCCAGACCTTCTATTTTATATCTCAAGGAACATCAATTCAGCAAATTTACAGAATTTCAGAAGCAAAACCTATTATCAACATTTTGCACAGTCCTTGTTGTGATGAATTAAGTCTTACTTATACCAATTATTGTTTACATCTTCTATGATTTTTCCCATTTCAGCACTGATCTTTCTGCACGTCTCATCGTCAATCAGTCCATTCTGATACTCTTCCATATACGACTTGCAGTTCTTTTCAGCCAATCGGTTCAACTGATTGACTTTGTCTGTATTCATCAACAGAAACTGATTGGTAAATTGTTGGTATTCAAGCGTATTCTGCGTATAATGCGCTGCCATTTTGTCGCGTAGTTTCGATGCCAGCATATTTGCTTCGTGTGCCTTTGCTGAAACAATTTCCCTATACTCCTTCCCTTTTTCAGCCATTGCGAAATAGGGTTTGTAAAGACTATCCAAAGCCTTTTCCGCCTTGGCAATATAGGCTTGCTGTTCCGAAGTGAAGCCCTGCACCTGCTTCTCAACGACAATGGTCTGCGGATTTGCCAGAAGTTCCGTTATCGAATCCCTATAGACATTGTTCCGCTCGACTTCAGCGGCATACAACTGGACAACACTATCCAGAACATGCTGTCGTTCATCCAAATAGGATTGTTGCTCGGCAGTAAAGCCTTCCGCCTGTCTTTCAACCACCACGATATCATTCGGGCGCGACAAAGCCCAAGCCAGCGAACCGACAGCAAGGCAAGCACAAAGCAATAGCGGCAATGTGCGTGCCCTTTCCTGACGACGTGCGAAAGCCTTTCGCAAAGCCTCGGCGTTTTTCCAACGCTTTTCGCGGTCTTCCTGCAAACACTTCGCGGCAATGCTTTTGTAACGGTTTGGAAAAATCATCTGCAGCAGCTTGCCGAAAGCGTAAACGTCGGCCCGGCCATCAATTTTCACCTCCGATTGCATCTGTTCGGGCGCAGCATATTTCGGCGTGCCTGCCGGTTGCTTCAGGATAGCGAAGCTGTCGGCATCAGAAAGACCGAAATCTATGATTTTCAAATTATTGCCATTGCGCGTCACAAACACATTGCTTGGTTTCAGATCGCGATGGACAATTTGCTTGGCATGATAATAGCACATTGCGTCAAGGAACTGATTCACAATGCGTTTCCTAACCTGCACATCGGGATTGGTGGCCAGAAAAGCATCCAATGACAAACCATCGACATATTCCATCACGATGCAAGGGCCGATTTTCGCGTCGTTTTCCTTGTCGTAAACCCTGACGATGTTCGGATGTTCGAGTTGTGCCGTCAGGTCGTACTCCTTTTTCAGCAGTTCGACATAGATTTTCTGATTGACAAATTCTGGCTTTAAGCCTTTCTTGATGAACCATTTGCCATGTTGTTTCACCTTATAGATGCTGTTGAAACCGCGACAAGTGATTTCGGTGTACGACGATAGCGATTCCTCGTGCGAAATGAATTCATTCTGAACGATGCCTGATGTTGATGTGCTGTCTTCCATTGCAAATATTTTCCTGCAAAAGTAAAAAAATCATCCGTGCAAATCCGAAAAACCCATGTTCTTCCAAAAGAACCAACAAGAACCACTTTAAGTTTGCAGCGTGAATTCGTACAAGGTTATTTCCTACCTTTGTTGCATGAAGGAGGGACTAACTTCCAGAGGACAATCCATTAGAACCACAAGGCCAAGAGCCTATAATTCGTTTGGGATCCTCTGGA
>NZ_JBADWU010000068.1:0-15072 GCF_056203535.1 Candidatus Limimorpha sp.
TCAAGAAAATCAGAATACTCAAGAACGGGAGAAAGGCCGTGTCATTCTTCAAGTACGGCCTGGACTACATCGCCGAGTGCATAATGAACCCTAATCATATACCTAAATTCGACATCTTTCAAATTTTGTCATGTACTTAGAGCAAAGCATCAACCTTCTGTTTTGTCACCTGCCTTCCGTTTGTGGATTCAATCGAATTAATTTTCTTTAACAAAGTATTAATTTTCTGCTTGTCCGGTACACTGCCATTTTTGCATTCATAACAATCAATTTCTTTCTGTAAAGCATCCATCACCTGTCTCTCGATTGCGTCTTTAATCAAACTGTCGTTTCTTTCTCTCATCTTTTTAATAACATCTTTGCTCAAAAAAATATCGTTAACAGCAAAATGAAGATATCCACTTTCACGCATCTGCAAATCAACGCATTCCTTGCCGATAAAAAAAATGTCATCCTTGATTTTGTCGTAATGTTTACGAAAATATTCAGTTCCGTTTTTGTATTTTTGGATAGAGTCGATGGGGATCGATAGCATGATAATCGCATCAACAGGTTGATCCTGCTTAATTCTGAATTCTGCTCTCAATTTACCCCTATCACTATCCTTTTCATGTCCATCTGGCCCTATCCAATCAGAGTTAATTTTGTTGGAGTCTGCTGAGTTTACCATGTGATGTATGGCAGTATTGTATTTTCCCGACGATCTGATTGTCAGTTTATCGCCTTTTTCGACATAAATACCAGAATTAGCCCAAAGCTCAGCCGTGTTGAATAGCCAGTAGTGTATCTCTCTGTCCTCGTCCTGCATGGTTGTCGTGCCAAAGGCATTAACCCTGATGGAGTTGTATGGATATACCGATTTGATGGAAACGGTGACAAAGGATAGTCCAATGAAAATTGTCATAGCTAACACGATAATGATTATCAACAGTTTCAAAACTTTCCTTTTATCATCCAGAATATCAAGCAAAGTCTTGTTAGATTCTATGGTAATCTTCATGTTCCCGTTTCTATGGTGTTTTCCGCTTCGTCTTGTCCGTGGTCTTGAGTTGTTGGAATCTGTAGCCATATAAATGAATTTTTGGCAAATGTATGGATTTATTCTTTTGAGCAAACAAAACTAACCTAAATTTTGTATCACTATATTATTTTTTAATTTCCTAAGCAACAAAAAGTTGCTCAAGATTTCGGCATCTCAGAAATCTCACCCTTATTAGTGGCGCAGTTAGAAGACGGACAAAGATGAAATGAAAACTTGGCTGTCCGCTATAGTTTAGCAGATACCAGCAATTCTTTATAAATTTTCCGACCGCAAATATAAACATTTTTATCTCAAACATGCAAAAACGAAACAAGGCAACCCAACCGAGCCGCCTTGTTTCATTTTCAATTTGTGTCAGTTCAATTACACCATCAGTGCGCCGACAAAACCAAATAGATTCAAAGCCGCATCAAATCCGTAACAGCATAAACCCTGCTAAGATTATGGAAAGTAAAGAACTGCTCGTCAAGAATCATCCAGTCTTCGCGTTCCTTCACTGAAAGTTTCTGAATATCAGGAAAAAAGCTAATGGGCACAATGATAATCCGCCCATCAGTCAACACAGCGCAAAGCTTTCCTCGATGTTCACTGAAATTGAGGCTTTTAATTCCAACATTTGTATCCTTTATCTTGCACATATCTACTCTATATTTCTTACTGTAGTCTTTTCTCCTTTATAGCAACGACTGATTTGCTCATTTATATAATCCCAATTATTTGAAATAGCCTGAGTTAACATCTTGTTTTCCTTTTGAGTCAATTCAGATTCAGCAATTTCAACACATCTTTCTCCATTTTTTTCAATCCAAATCTTCGCAACAGAATGTTGGTGACGGCCATTCCTATAGAACACATGAACATGCCTGCGATTGTCGTTAATGTCAGTCGGAATAGACACCAACATGAAGAGTTTTATGAAAGCAAGCTGTTCCATTTCTTTCTTTTCAAGATTGCAAAAATAAACATTTTTATCTCAAATAAGAATTACTTCCCAAAAAAATAACAAAGGCGGCTCAAACGAGTCGCCTTGTTTCATTCCAAATTGATTTGTCCGATTACACCATCAGTGCGCCGACAAGACCCAGAATTGCGTAGAATTCAGGAAGAGCGGCATAGATAAGGGTGTTGGTGAACACATCGTGGCCCTGGCTGACGCCGACGATACCGTTAGCGCAAACCTGTCCCTGACGGATGGCGGAAATCATGCAGACCAGACCGACGCAAAGACCAACGCCAAAGATGACGAGTCCTTGTGTTGGGTCAGCCTTCAGCTTGCTCAGCAACATGAAGAAAGCCACGAAACCATAAATACCCTGCGTAGCCGGCAGAGCTGAAAGCACCATGAAATTGCCCGATGCTTCCGGTCTCTTTTTCAGTCCGCCTTCTGCAGCATTACCAGCCGTGGTAGTGCCGATTGAACTTCCAATTCCTGCTAAGGCCAACACTAAGCCCAAGCCAAGATAACCTAAAATTACTTCTAACATGATAAATACTATTTTTAATTGTTAATGTTTTCAGTGAGAGGGTTATACTTACGTCCGGTGCCCTCGTAACCGGAATTTTTGAAAAACTCAAGGAAATTGAGTCGCAAAGGATGCACGAAAGCACCCAAAACGCACATGGCGACATTCAGCACATGGCCAATCACCACGATGAGGATGAAGGCAATCCAGCCCGCACCGCCGTCGCCCAAAGCCTGCAAGCCGATGGCATTGAAGGCTTCGCCCAACTTGGCACCTGCCAAGCCAAGGGCATAAAGACGGAGGTAACTGAGCACATCGCCCAACAGACCCGTAGCCGTATTGTAGGTTTCCCAAAGGCCGGAGCCAAAATTGAGCAAAGGATTGCGGTGCAAGTCGTTGAGGAAGAAAATTCCCAATGCCGACAGCACGCCCAAAACAATGATAATCCATTTGGTGACAGCCGAGTCGAGCACGCCAATCAAGGCCAAAGCCCCGACAATGACACCGCCGACAATGAGCAGGGTCCAGCCCCAGGTTCCCAATGAATTGGCAAAACCATTGTGCTTGGTGGCTTGCCAAACCTTGATGATCATGGCAAGGCAAAGGTGAATGACGCCCACGATAATGGCAAGCACCATAGCACCGTCGAAGCCCATGATGGTCGATGGCAGCATGATTTTCTTCAAGCCGTCGGGGATGCAGCTCCAAGTCATCAAATCCATGGAAAAGAAGGTGTGGAAAATGAAGCCCACAACCGTCGTGGCAATGCCCAAAACGAGACCCAAAGAGGCAATCTTCGGCAGTTTTTTCTTCAAGGCGAAACTGGCTCCAATCAAAATGAGACCGTAACCTGCATCGCCCATGCAGAAAGCGAAAAACAGCATGAAGAAAATGGAAATCCAGAAAGTAGGGTCAAATTCGTTGTATTTCGGACGTCCGTACATATCGGTAAGCATCTCAAACAACGAAACGAACCTATTGTTTTTCAACTTGATAGGTGGATTGTCGTCTTCTTTTGCCTTGTCGACCAAATAAATGGCATTTTCTTCATCAAGAACAGTGCGCAGACTTGCTTCGTTTTCAGCAGGAGCAAAGCCCTCGAACACCGTGATGTAGTCTTCAGCCGCTTTCGTTCCCGAAACATTGGCCAAATGCAAGTCCAGATTGGCAATGGTCTTTTCCAATTCGGCATTGATTTCGGGTTCAAGGCATTTCAGTTCCGAAAGACGCTGTTCCTTTTCGGCAATGGATTTTCTCAGTTCTTCGACTTGTTTCTCCAATGCGGCATAATCGCTTTCAGGAGCAGGGATTTCTTTCAGCGGGAAATCAAAATCATCAGAATCGGAAACCACCACGAAACTGGTATAAGTGCCGTCGGTCGAAATCTCACTCATGGCATATTGCTGCTGCCATTCGGGATTGATGGCCGAGGTCTTGGTCTTGTAGAAATGCAGCTTCAAGCCGCGTTCCGACAGTTTCTCGAGGCTGCTCTTGTCGAACAAGCCCCATTGTTTCCTATCCTCGATTTCTTTCAGAAGTTGAGGGATGCCAGCCTGCAGCGTCTCCTTTTCCGTTTTCAGGCTCAGGATTTCGGCAGCTGCGTCTTTCGATTTTGCACCGGCTTTTTGGGCGGGAACAATCTCTTTCAATGCCGTCAGTGACCTGCGCAGCACATCGGCGCGGGCTGACAGATTCTCCGAGTTCTCGTCAATCGGCTTGGTCGAGCGCGTAATGTCGACAACGCCCAGACCTTGCAGTTTCTTCAAGAAACCTTCCATGTCGCCGCTCAGGAGAATGAAATCATATTTCAACATTTCAGTTACCATTCTCTGCCTCCTCTTCTTCCATTATGTGTTTGTTCTTCACGATTTTCTGCGAAGCCTTGGAGAGGTTCTCCTCGTCTTCCATATATCGCTTAATCTTACGTATGGCTTCGTTATAGCCAGGTATCTGCACTTTTTCGTAAAGATTCACCTTTTGCGTGGTCTTTTTCCTCTGATAGTCAAGGATTCGGCTCACTTCGGTGTAGACCTCACTCTCGATGCCCAACTGGGCAAGGTTCTTCAAGATTTGCACACCATCGGCATACCACATCGGCTTGGTGAAAAGGTTGATGTCCTTCACATCGAAGAGCACCTCTTCCAAAGCGGGCGTAGGCACACCGGCAATCTTTACGGTTTTCAGCTTCACATCTGTCACGGAAATCAAACCTGGCTCAAATTCATTCCAAAGCCTGGCCATATACTCGTATGATTTGAGTTCGGCCTCTAACTGGGCGACAAGGCTCTCCGAACGCTGCTTTGCCTTCTTGACCTCCACACGCAATGCCGACTCCTTGCTCTTCAAGGTCGGGAGGGCACGCACGCGAGTCTTCAGCTGCTTGTTCAGCTCGTTCAGCGAAGTCTTGTTATATTGAAATTTAATGGCCATGATTATAACTTAGAACATTTATTATTTTCAAGTTCCTTCTTAATATCTTCAAGTTCATTTTTCAAATCTTTTAGTTCCTTCATCAGCTTTTTTTCCGCTCTACTAGAACAAAAAGCGCAAATGCATATTGCAAGAAACAAAAGACATATTGCTATTGAATTGGAGTCCATGATACTTGAAGTTTTATCATTAGTTTTTCCAGTATTTTTCAATCAGTTTTTCCTTCAATCCGGTCTCTGCCTTGGTGAAATACTTGCCGAAGAGTTCCCAAGCGGTGTCGAGCATTTCATTGATAGGAATGTTGACGTCGATGGCAAGCAATCGGGTAGCATATTCCTTGGCATAGTCGAGGCAACGCAAGTCGTAGTCGCTCAGGTCGAAACCGTTTTCCAGCTTCGTCTTGGCGTTGGCAGCATCGGCATACAGACGGACTGAGGTGTTCATCACGGCACTGTGGTCTTCGCGGGTCTTCTTGTTCTGCACCAACTGCTTCAGACGCGACAGCGAGCGGAACGGGTCGACGATGACCTTGCCCGAATCGGCATCGGCACGCAGAAACAGCTGACCTTCAGTGATATAACCCGTGTTATCAGGGATAGCGTGGGTAATATCGCCATCGTTCAAAGTAGTCACGGCGATAATGGTGATGGAACCGCCGTCAGGCAGCTGCACGGCTTTTTCGTAAATCTTTGCCAAATCGGAATAAAGCGAGCCAGGCATGGAGTCCTTCGAAGGAATCTGGTCCATACGGTTGCTCACGATACTCAGAGCATCGGCATAAAGGGTCATATCGGTCAACAAAACCAAAACCTTTTCGTTCTTGTCAACAGCGAAATATTCGGCAGCCGTCAAAGCCATGTCAGGAATCAGCAGACGCTCGACAGGCGGTTGGTCGGTGGTGGTGACGAAAGAAATAATCTTATGCAAGGCACCTGCGCTTTCAAACTGGTTCTTGAAATACAGGTAGTCGTCGTTGGTCAAGCCCATGCCGCCGAGGATAATCTTATCGACATCGGCACGCAAGGCCACCATGCTCATCACCTGGTTGTAAGGCTGGTCTGGGTCGGCGAAGAAAGGAATCTTCTGGCCGGAGACCAAAGTGTTGTTCAGGTCGATGCCAGCAATACCTGTCGGAATCAGTTGCGAAGGCTGTCTTCTCTTGTACGGGTTGACCGAAGGGCCGCCTATCTGGCGCTTTTCGCCTTCGACAGCCGGACCGCCGTCGATAGGTTCGCCGTAGGCATTGAAGAAACGACCTGCCAAATCCTCACTCACATTCAGTGTTGGAGGTTCGCCGAAGAAAGTCACCTCGGCATCGGTCGGGATGTCTTCCGTTCCGCCGAACACCTGCAAGGTAACGTTCTTATCCTTGATTTTCACCACCTGAGCCAGACGGCCAGCCACGAGAGCCAGTTCATCGTTCGAAACGCCCTCGGCATCCAGTGAAACGGTCGCTTTGGTGATGGCAGTCAAATGGGTATAAATGCGTTGAAATGCTTTCTCACTCATGTTTCAATTCCTCCTTAAACTGATTGAGATATTTATTGAATTGTTCCGACTGATACTCCGAATAGTTCATCTGCTTGCAAATGTTAATCAACTCCTTGAAGTAGGTTGTACATTCTTCAAAGTTGTCGAACTTGAACGAGCGGTCGCAGACATCGAGGAGCAGGTCGAGCATGAATTTCTGACGGTCGAGAGGCGTCGAAGCATCGATTTCATCGAAAGCATCCTGCTGCAAAATGACGAAGTCAAGCAATTCCGACTTCCAATACTGCTCGTGATACGACATCGGCACGCCATCATCACCCAGAATGTTGATTTGTTCGTAAGCGTCCTTACCTCTGCGGATGATATATTTCATCTTGGTCACCTTGTCAACCCAGCCTTTTTCGATTTTTTCATCCAAATAGGCGATGATTTCAGGATATTCAAGATATTTCGAATAGGAATCGACAGGGTCAACAGCGGGATAACGCTTCTTATCGGCGCGGTTCTGCGAGAGGCCGTAGAAGCAACGTGCTGCCTTCTTTGTCGATTCGGTGACAGGCTCCTTCAGGTTACCGCCAGCAGGCGAAACCGTACCGATGAAGGTAATGGAACCCGTGGCGCCGTTATTCAATTTCACATAACCGGCGCGGGCGTAGAAGGAAGAAATGATAGCCGACAAGTCGACTGGGAAACCATCCTGACCCGGCAATTCTTCCAAACGGTTACTCATTTCACGCAAAGCCTGAGCCCAGCGCGAAGTGGAGTCAGCCAGCAGCAGCACCTTCATGCCCATGGCGCGGTAATATTCGCCCAAGGTCATGGCCGTGTAGACGGAAGCCTCACGGGCGGCGACAGGCATGTTGGATGTGTTGCAAATGATGATGGTACGTTCCATCAGGCTACGGCCCGTGTGCTTGTCTTTCAGTTCAGGGAACTCGGTGAAGATTTCCACGACCTCGTTAGCACGTTCACCGCAAGCCGCCATGATGATGACATCGGCATCGGCCTGTTCGGCCAAAGCGTGCTGCAAGACGGTCTTGCCACAGCCGAAAGGACCAGGAATGAAGCCCGTGCCGCCTTCGGCAATCGGGTTCAAGGTGTCGATGCAACGCACGCCGGTCTCCATGACCTTGAACGGACGCGGCTTTTCGACGTAACCGCCCACGGCCACCTTGACAGGCCATTTCTGCATCATCGTGACCTTTACCTCTTCGCCCTCGGCATTGGTGAGGACGGCTATGGTATCGGTAATCTTGTATTGTCCGGCGGCAGCCACCGATTTCACGGTGTAGGTCCCTTCAAACGAGAACGGCACCATGATTTTGTGAGGCAGCCAGCCTTCCTTCACCTCGCCCAACCAGTCGGCGGCCACGACCTGCTGACCAGCCTTGGCAAGCGGAGTGAAATCCCATTTCTTATTTTCATCGAGCGGCTTGGTGTATTCGCCTCTCTTGAGGAACACATCCGTCATGGTGGCCAGATTGTTCTGCAAGCCGTCGAAATTGCTTGATAGCAAACCAGGTCCCAAGGTCACTTCAAGCATGTAACCCTGAAATTCCACCGGGTTGCCGATTTTCAGGCCGCGGGTGCTTTCATACACCTGCACGGAGGCCTTGTTGCCGTTCACCTTAATGACTTCTGCCATCAGCTTGACACCGTCAAGGTCGATGAAGCAGATTTCATTCTGAGCGACAGGGCCATCCACCTGAACGGTGACCAAGTTGGCAATGATACCTGTAACTTTACCTGTTGTTTTCATATTTTTAAAACATCTAATTATATTTTCTTAGTTTATGATTTGCTTCCACAAATCCTTTTCCTGAAACCACGAATTATCACGAAATCCCACGAAACAGTTTGAAAAATCCGTCTGCGTTTCCTTCAAACTCTGGACATCCATATAGTCGTGCAAATTCGTGTCTTTCGTGGTTTCTAGGATAACTTGCGCGAGCGCAAGTCCAATTTGCTTCCGCAAATTATTTTCTTGGAACCACGAATTATCATGAAATGCCACGAAACAGTTTGAAAAACCTGCCTGCGTTTCCTTCAAACTTTGGACATCCATATATTCGTGCAAATTCGTGTCTTTCATGGTTTCTAAGATAACTTGCGCGAGCGCAAGTCCAATTTGCTTCCGCAAATCCTTCTCTTGGAACCAGGAATCATCACGAAATGCCACGAAACAGACATCCGTGTAAATTCGTGTCTTTCGTGGTTTCATTGTGTACATCCGTGGTTTTAAACAGTTCATTTTGTATTCAAATAACGTTTCCTGTACAATTCCTTACTTCCGAAGTTTATCAACAAACCCAATTCACAACCTGTTGCTTTCAGATAATTAAGAATTTGAGCTTCATGTTCAGACGTGACCTCCGAAACTGCTTTCAACTCCACGATAATCTTGTCATAGCAATACAAATCAGCCTCGTAACACTTCTTCAGCACCACATCCTTATATTGAATCGGCAAAGCCACCTTCGTTTCAAAAGGGATGCCTCTTATACGCATCTCTACTTCAAGAGCCTCATGATACACAGCTTCCAAAAAGCCAGGACCCAGCATCCTATGGACTTCCATCGCTGCCCCAATTATATTATATGCCTCCTCTGCGTATAGCATTTTCTATTCGTTTGTTTATCTCATTTGCAAACAGTTGCGAAGCAACCCTTCGTGTAAATTCGTGTAATTCGTGGTTCCAAGGAAAACTTGCGCCTGCGCAAGTCCAAAACCAAATTCGCCGATATCCCTTCGTAGTACCTCATTATTTCGTTTCGTCGTACTTAACCCCTTCAAATGTTCCTCTGACTTCCGAGACGAGTTTCTGGAACATTTCCTCGCCCTTCTTCAGATCGAGTTCGGCCCAACGCTGCACTGCTTTAGCCTTGACGAGGAAAGCGAGAATGGTGTTCATGTTGAAATAATCCAAGCGGGCAATGTCGCTCGCCTTTTCCCATTTCAGTTCGTCCATCTGCTGTTCGCGTGCCACGAAATCGGTGTTTTCGAGGATAGCCCGAATCTGTGCCTCTTCCTCGAAATCGGCTTCGGCCAGTTCCACCTGATAGTCGTCGCCGTTCTTGCCGAGACGCTTGGCGAGGTAGTATACCTTCATGTTGCGCAGGCGTGCATCGAAATCGAAATAGGAGCGGATGAACTCATTCTTGCTTTTTGCCGCCTTTTCATAGAACTCGGAGCCAAGCGTGTTTTCATCAAAGCCTTCTTCGAGCAATGCCACCAACTGCTGGTCCGAGTCCGACAGCAACTCCAAAATCTGAGCCTTGACTTCGGCATAGTCGAAATTGGAGCCATCGTAACTGACGACAAGTTCGGGCAATCCCGCCACTATATAGACATAGTTATTCATTATCCGAAGAGGATTTTCTTAGTTGCCGGACGGAGGTAATTGGCGATGAGGTTCTGGAACTCTTCATCGGTGAATTGCAGCACATAGCCACTGCCCTTTGGCGCCACCTTGAAGCCGCCGTTCATTTTCTTTGAGAAGCTCACGTTGACCGGAGCGGCAAACTGCTGGCCGATTTCCTTGCTGACGAAATCCTCGACCTTGCCCTTCAAGGCTTCCGGCATGATGATGTCCAAAGCCACAGGCGAAGCGCTGTTGGCGTTGAAGGCGCTCACGATGGCTTTCATCATTTCCTTGACGAACTCCACATTATCGAGATTTTGCGCGACGGCCTTATTGGTCATCTTGGCGACGACCATCTTTTCCATTTCCTGCTTGGTGACGCTGATGCTCTGCACGGCGGCCATCTTCACATCGGCAGCAACCTTGGTTTTCAGTTCCTCGGCCTCTTTCTGCGCCTGAGCCACAATGCGCTCGGCTTCAGCCTTGGCCTGTGCGATGATGCTTTCCGATTCGGCCTTAGCCTTTTGCAGCAGTTCCTCGCCATCCTGTTTTCCCTTCGACAAACCTTCGTTGTAGAGCTTGTCGGTCAATTCTTGCAATTTATTTTGCATAACTCTTTGATTATATCTTACTTACTTTATTTTTTCAAAATTATGCCTTTGCATAAATATATTTGGGTGCAAAGATAGCAATCTTTTCTTACAAAACAAAAGATTTAAAAATGTGTTCGAATCCGCAGTTAAAATTATCAAGTTTAGAATTGATCAATTCATTAGAATAAGTAGGCGAGCAAATTCAGTTTAGTGAGAATTAAAAATAACCTGTAACGATAATAGCTGTTTTTTATGCTTCGCTAAACGCAAATTTTCGTAAATGAATTATAAATTGTAATTAGTTGTATATCAGCTAAATTCTAATAAATTTATTGAGAATTTGTGGCAATTTGCGTTCTTCAAGAAAACAATTGCTAATGTTTATATGTGTTACAACTTATTTCTTTAGTGTTACTTACATGCTGAAAACGAGACATCAAAGTCGCGGGGACGAGTGAATGCGAGGCTTCTCGAAATTCCACAGTCTCGAAATCCAAATCAAAAATCCTTACCTACTCTTGTTTCCTAAAAAGCTTCCAACCATTCAATCGCTTTATCGTAGCTTTCCATGCCGAATCCCGAAAAGCAATTGCTGCTAACCTCAGCCGTAAAGGAATGGCGGCGATAAGGTTCGCGTTTGCTGATGTCGGAAATGTGAACCTCCACCACCATAACACTGATGGCACGGATGCAGTCGGCGATGGCAATGGAAGTATGGGCGTAAGCTCCCGGATTCATGACAACCGCATCGTAAAAGGCATCGGCTTCCTGCAATTTATCAATGATGAAACCCTCGTGGTTTGTCTGGAAATAATCGATTTCGTGCTGTGGGAAACGTTGCTTGAGATGCTCAAGATAGGTTTCAAAAGGAGTGTTCCCATAGATTTCAGGTTCTCTTTTCCCAAGCAAATTAAGATTAGGCCCGTTGATTATTAGAATTTTCATCGCATTAAAATAAATTGCCGCAAAGATATAACACAGAATGCAATTTTGTTGCCGACATAACGAAAAATAATCTACTTTTGCCAAAACTAAACACGAATCACCATGAGTATAAAACAACACATTCCGAATAGCATCACTTGCTGCAACCTGGTTTCGGGTTGTCTTTCCATCCTGTTTCTCGGTGCCGGTATGCCCGTCAAGGCGGCCATCATGATTTTCGTCGCCGGCATCTTCGACTTCTTCGATGGCTTTGCAGCACGGCTGCTGAACGCCCACTCCCCCATCGGCGGCGACTTGGACTCGCTTTCCGACGTAGTCTCCTTTGGCGTTGCACCAGGTTTCATCATGTACTGGCTGATGCTCAAAACGATAACCGAACCCATCATTCCTGTTGGCCCGTTCGACATTCTGCCTTTCATCGCCTTTTTGCTGCCTGTCTTTTCCGCCATCCGCTTGGCAAAATTCAATATTGACGACACGCAAAAGACCTCATTCCGTGGCATTCCAGCGCCAGGTATGGCCATTTTCGTGGCCTCATTGCCTTTGGCCTTGGCGCAAGTCGGTCACCTCACTGACGGCAGTCTGCGCTTGGGCTACTGCATCGGCATTGTGCTGATTTTCTCCTTTATGATGGTGTGCAACCTGCGTTTCTTCTCGTTCAAGATGAAAAACGTGAAATGGAAAGGCAACGAAGTCCGTTTCATCTTCATTGCCTTGGCAGTCATCGGCTTCGCCATTTTCCGTTTCGTGGCGCTGCCATTCATCATGATTGCCTACATCATCTTATCGATTCTCTTTGGAGAGAAGATGCAGTAAACAACTATAAAATAATAAGTTGAGACAATTCTAGCACATGTCGTTTTTATAAACACAAATTTCCACGAATTAACATGAATTTCCATAAAATAGCCAATCGGCTTTAATGAGCTATAAGCAGCCACCGACATTACAGGCATTGACAAATTTATGGAACTATGAACAAGACGCAACAACTATTTCACCAAGTCATTGACGAAACACCAGAACACATTAAAAGGCATCTATATACATTTAGGCCCAAACATTGGACGCAGAGCGGAAATCAAAGAATCCTCGACGAAGTCATGGAATACGCTCGCGTATTCCTTATTCGCTTAATTCGTATAATTCGCGGTCGAAAAAAACAATCGTGGTTACTAATTGGATTGCAGTGTCCTTTCCTGCCAGACGTAGAGAAAGAACCGCGAAATCGCAGATTCAACGTAGTTAATCGGGCGAATCAAGCGAATGGGGCCTTGCTAACGCAAGTCCTTGCCTGACGGAGGTTGATAAGATGAACCGCTATGGGTCAAAAAGTATATAATTACCCATTAAAATTCAGGTGGACTTGACATTTCAGATTGCCGACCGGATTGATGCACTGCTAAAGCAGAAAGGCATATCACAGAAAGAACTGGCCAAGCTGACACAGACCTCCGAGGCTGCGGTCTCGCGCTGGCTGAGCGGCACGCACAATTTCACACTCTCCACCCTCGCCAAGATTTCGGCGGTTCTGGGAGAGAAGATTATTGTGGTGGATTCGATGAACTATAGGCAACACGGAACTGTGAGTGAGGTGGCCGGAGGATAAGGTGCCGTATGGAGAAAAATAGAATAGCTGATTCTAAAAAGTAACAAATATGTCACATTACCTAATCCAATGATTCAGGTTCATCTTCTTCCTTCGGTGTCGATGCATCAAATGCAAGGAACACTTCCAAGAATGCGGTTTCGGAAAAGAAATAATTTGGATTATCCACCATTTTATCTGCCATAAAGTTGAATCCGAAATTAGCATATTCTTCCATGGTCTGAATCAACATATCAACAGCCTTTCGAGCAGTTATTTCGCCTTTATCCAATGCAATAAAATCCATATCTGTTTTTGCCACTAAAGCGGTAAAAATATACTCTCGCAATTTCGGATATTGTTTTCGTCCTTTTACAGGATCAATATTTCCCCAAAATTGAATAGGGTGACCAAATGATTTCAGCATTGCCGCATCTTCAACTAAAGGTCGTCTTTGATCATAATACAGACCTATGAAAAATGCGATGATAAAAATTTCATAACCAGGGCCAAGCAATTTGCCTCTATCTTCTCGCATTGAAGTAGAGCCTTTCCCGTAATCGGTAAACATCTTGATGATGTTATCCTCATATCTTTTTTCCCATTGCGGGTTACGCTTTGCCCACAAATCATATAGTTTCTCAGCTGCCATAGTCTTATTTTATATGCGTTATCATTGTTTGAATGGTTGACAAATCTTTATCATTGTAATTCGGAGCTTTGCAAATCCGATAGACAGAGCATGTCAACTGATTGATTTTTTCATCATTGAGAACCTTTTCGCCAGTCAACTCATCGGTTTTCAACAAATCTTTGGTTACAATAATGCATTGCTTGTCAATTTTATCAATCACATTGTAAAACACATCTTCCTTGTAATCTTCAAAAGATGATGTCGGTGCATCGAATATCAAAGGATAATCCTGTTCGCGTTTTAAAGTCGTGATCTTAGAAATAGCAAATAAGACAGACATATACATTGTCGTCCGCATTGCGCCACCAGGGTTCGTGATTTCCGTCCCATTTTCGCTGAACAGACAGATTCTTGCCGAATCATTCACAGTCTTAATGATGCGGATGATACCATAGAAATCATTCTCATTCAACATCTCAAGATAATTATTAGCCTCTTTTTCAAGCAATCCGATAAAGGAATTGACATTCTCGTTTTTGGCCCGCTCGAAGGCTTTCATAATACGTTCAAGTGCAATATGAACATTCTGGTAGGCTTGGGTCATCGAACTTGCAGGCTGTAGTTTCGACATTTCTGTCTGAATATCTGATTTACGGCTCTCAGCCGCTGCCAGTTTCTGATTCAACTCAACTATTCGGGTTTCAGCCCTACCCTTTGCCGCAAAATATCCCTTAAAATCATTGAAATCCTTTTCTATCAAATCTTCCGTTAGATTCGTATTCACTAAGATACGTGTCCGTTCATCCTCAACATCTTGTATTTCCTTTTTCACTTTTTCCAAATCGCTTTTTCGGGCGTTGATAAAATCAATTCTATCAGAAATTTCATTGTGAATATTCGAAATTTCCGATTCGATTTCACCGCTCATCTTGATTTGCCGTGTATGTAACTCATCAACATAAGAATTTGGGAAGAACGGCTTTTCTTCATCTGCTTGGTTTTCCTTTTCCAAATGTCTCAGATATTCATTCAGTTTATCAACCATAAAATGATACGCATCGGAATCTTTTGGGGCTGGTCGTCCGCATACTTTACAAACCTCTTCATCTATCATTTCCTGCATGGTTTCCTTATTCGGAACATACCAAGGCAACGGAGCAGCACCATTCATTAAATTCTTTACAGCTTCTTTCTTTCCCTTTTCCATCGCGCGACGCTCGGTTTCTTCCTTATCGAGCTTTCGTTTCTGCTTGCTCAATTTCGACACTTTTGCCTGAAATTCATCAAGCACCTTCGGGAATGAGCGAAGAATCCAATATTCATCTAACAAACTGGTGTTGTAATCGCAACCAGATTGAGCTGTAAGCCGCGCCCTTTTATCATATAGGGCTGTTCTATAAATTAACTTACTAATAATTAGTTATTTAGTTTGATATTTCAGTAGAAAATCGTACCTTTGCAGTAGAAATCATACGGAATCATGCAGAAAACTACTACATACCGCAAGCCGATGGGCGAGAACCTG
>NZ_JBADWU010000069.1:0-5407 GCF_056203535.1 Candidatus Limimorpha sp.
TCTCTTCGCTTGCCCAAACGCAAAACTAATTCTTTTTCCGCTATAGCGACATCTTTCAGCCAGATACGCCTGTTATATCCGCCATCCGTTTGTTCAACAACAATGATAACTTGATGCAAATGGACCGAAAAATCAAGGGCAAAATCATCGGCCCTACGCACGGCCAGCCTAAGTGTCTGAGCCCTAAGTCGCGGAACATAAATGCAGCTCCCTAAGGCTCAAACACTTAGTCTGTCCTTTGGGCGGACGCTGCCCCGCATTTTGCCCATGGCCTCCGCGCCCAACCCGGTCAAGCTTTCAACACTTCAATCACAGTGCTTTTTATTGAAATTGTGATGAAAACAAAATCGTTTAAAGGTAAGCCCCGTTTTTGACAGGACATCGTAATTCGTTGAAATTTTATCGATTACAAGTATTGTCTCCATTTTTAGCGGACAGCAATATTTTTTTTATTTTTGGAAAAACGGCACAAACACCATACTTACAAGCATTTATACAAACGACACAAATAATGCCGTTGATTTACTTCTTATCTTCTTTTGTCTTGCCACAAAAGAAGCAAAAAGTCAAGGGCAGGACAATCGGTCCAACGCACAGTCTGCCTAAGAACTTGATTTTCAAACATCATATCATAAACGCAGATATATGAAAATCAAGTCGTTAGTCAGCTTTTTTTTGCGGACGCTGCCCCGCCGTCCTGCCCGACCAGCCGCACCCACCCCGAACTGGTATTCAACACTTCAGTCTGGACAATCTTTAGAAAGATGGTGAAAAACATGGCATCAACGAAATCAAAAATAATCAGTCTTTTATTAAACTATAGCCAAAACAGTCATTAGCATCTGGCAATAATTTAGCAGACAGCGATAATTTCGCCCAACCCTTGCAAGTTTTGTGAATTACTCTCAGCAACCGCCCACGAAACAGCTGTTGCTCACTTGTTTGCCATAGGCCGCCACTATGGCATTGAGCGGCGTCAAGTCGTTCATCTCGCCCGACGAGGTGATGCTCACCATGAGGGAAGTCGGCCAACGCCTCAACGTGGATTACTAGGAGACCAGCCGCGCCGGCCTCGCCAAGACACGTGACGGCAAAGCGGTCGAAGATGCCTTCGCTGGCGAGATTAAGAAGTTCTTCGGATAGGATTTGTGAATAATATTTTCTTTTGTATTTTTGCACCGATTAAAATGTCATTGCCATGCAAGAGAGAAAATATCCCGTTGGTATCCAGACCTTTTCGGAAATCAGGAAAGATGGATATGTATATATCGACAAGACCGACCTCGTTTGGAAATTGGCCCATGAAGCTAAATTCGTTTTCCTAAGCCGTCCGCGCAGGTTTGGCAAAAGTCTGCTCTCCACAACCTTAGACTCCTATTTTCAGGGCAGGAAAGATTTATTTGAAGGTCTAAAAATCATGGCATTGGAACAAGAGTGGGAAAGCCGTCCCGTCATCCATGTGGATTTGAGCACGGCAAAGCGACAACCATCCGCCGACGAATTGCGCCGCGTGCTGCTTCTGTTGCTCGACCCCTTGACGAAAAAATACGGAAAGAACGAGGATGAAAAGTCGCCAGGCGACGTGCTGAGAGGACTTATCCGCAGAGCCTACGAACAAACGGGCAAACAAGTGGCCATCATCATCGACGAATACGACGCGCCTCTTTTAGACGTGCTGCACGAGGCGGAGCAGCTCACCCCATTCCGCAATGTGATGCAGGAGTTTTATGTTCAATTGAAAGCCAGTGAAGCCATGATTAAGTTCTGCTTCATTACAGGCATCACCAAGTTCAGCCAGTTGAGCATCTTTTCCACCATCAACAACTTGACCAACATCTCGATGCAACCCAAGTATGCCGCCATCTGCGGCATCACCGAAGAGGAGTTTGCCACCGACATGGCTCCCGACATCGCCATGCTCGCCGAACAGTATGAGTGTTCTGCCGAAGCGATGCACGCCCGACTGAAACGGCAATACGACGGCTATCGCTTCTCCGAGGTGTCGCCCGACATCTACAACCCATTCAGCCTGCTGAAATGCTTCCTGCAAAAGAAAATCGACAACTACTGGTTCGAGAGCGGCACACCTACCTTCCTCATTCAACAGATGCAGCATTTCCGCACCGACATCACCACTTTGGAAGCACTCGAAGTGCAATCCTACGACTTCGACCAACCCACCGAGGCGATGAACGATGCCCTGCCCTTGCTCTACCAAAGCGGTTATCTGACCATCAAGGGCTACGACAAGGAAACCGAGTTCTACACGCTTTCCATTCCCAATCAGGAGGTCCGCATTGGATTCACCCGTGGCTTGCTTCCAACCTATATCGGCTTGGATAACCGGCAAGTCGTTGCCGGCTTTGCCCTGAAATTCTGGCGAGCCTTGAAGGGAAACGACATCGACTTGGCCTTGCGCGAAATGCAGGCCTACTTTGCCGAGTTGCCCTACGTTGACGGCTTCACGAAGAAGCTGGAGGACATAACCAATCTGGAGAGTTTCTACGAGTGGTCGATGATGCTCGTTTTCAACATGCTGAACATCTATGTCCAAACCGAAGTGCGCTGTGCCAGAGGCCGTGCCGACATGGTTGTGAAGATGCCCGACACCATCTATGTCATCGAACTGAAACTGAACGGCACCGCACAAGAAGCCATGATGCAGATTGAGAAGAACGGCTACGCCACCCCATTCATCACCGATGGCCGCAAGGTTGTCAAGGTTGGCGTGAAGTTCTCTACAGAGACCAAGACTATTGAGGACTGGATTATCGCATAACGTCTTTCACTCCGTTGACTTATCTTTATCTTCACAAAAGAAAAACTGTTTTAATAAATTCCCAAAACCTATCTTTACATGAAAAAAGCATTACTTCACAAAACGACATTCCTATTCATTTTTTCTATCTTATTGATTTTTAAAGGATTCGCACAAACGACATTCACTGTCGGCGACTTGAATTACCAAGTTAACGATGACGGCGTTTCCGTGACCATCATAAGTTCCGTCGGCGGACAAGGCGCAACGGGCGAGCTGAACATTCCTGAATCGGTGAACTACGAAGGCAACGATTATGCGGTGACAGCCATTGGCGACTACGCTTTCCTATATGGTTTCTTTACAGGTGGCCTGAACATCCCGAACTCGATAACCACGATTGGCGATGGCGCTTTCGCCTATTGCAGCTGCTTCACCGGCGACCTGATTATCCCCAATTCCGTGACTTCCATCGGATATGGCGCCTTTCAGATTTGCTTCGGTTTCACAGGCAATCTCACCATCCCCAACTCCGTCGTTTCCATCGGCGACTTCGCCTTCAATTCCTGCGACGGCATGACTGGCACGCTGAGCATCCCAAGCTCGGTGACCTCGCTCGGCCCTGACACATTCAGTTATACGGCATTTTCCGGAATCACCGTTGACCCCGAGAACAGCGTCTATGACTCAAGAGACAACTGCAACGCCATCATTGAGACGGGCTCCAACGAGTTAATCACCGGATGCAAAAGCACCTTCATTCCCAACACGGTCACCACTATCGGCTTTGACGCATTCAAGGGCTGCCAAGGGCTGACCACCATCGACATTCCAAATTCGGTGACTTCCATCGGGGCTGACGCTTTTTCGTTTTGCTACGGTCTAACTGGCGACTTGACCATTCCAAATTCCGTTAAGACAATCGGCGCCGGTGCCTTTTTCTATTGCAGCTCCTTTGACGGGACGCTCACCATAGGCGAATCCGTCACTTTCATCGGCGACTATGCCTTCAGGAACTGCTCCGGTTTCACCGAGGCGGTTTCTTTGGCCGTCACGCCTCCCGAGCTGGGCAGCGAACCTGGATGGGATTGCGTCGTATTTGAATATTTCGGCACCCCTACCCTTACCGTCCCCTATGGATGCGCCTCAGCCTACCAGAACTCCGCATGGTATGACCCCATGGGATGGAATGGATTTTACGAATTCATCGAAGCCGAGTTTGACGCCGTTTCTGATGCAGAAACTGTCGCATCAACGGTATATCCCAACCCGACGCATGGTGTCGTCAGAATCGAAACCGAAGACATCAGGAACATCAGCATTTACAACATTTCCGGGCAAAAAGTGTTTGAAGGAGCTGCAAGCGGCGATGCCTTCGAATACGATTTCGGGAAGCATAAAGCTGGCATTTATATGATTGTCGTGGAGACCACAAAGGGCGTTGAAACAAAGCGAGTGACCGTGTTATAGGCCACATTCGCACGTTGCAACACAGATTGATTTGTAACCACGACTTTTTTTTCGACCGCGAATTTTGCGAATGAGGAATCCGCTTCGCGCATTCCTTGACTTCGTCGAGAGTCAATGAGATTATCATTCTGCGTCCGGCAGGCAGGGACTTGCATCAGCAAGGCCCATTCGCTTGATTCGCCAGATTCGCGGTCTTTCCTCTGCGTCCGGCAGGAAAGGACACTACAATCTTATTTGCAACCATGATGTCTTTTTTTCGACCGCGAATCTCACTAATCCTCACGAATAGGGAATCCGCTTCGCGCATTCCTTGGCTTCGCCGAGGGTTTCCTTCTCTTTCTCCCTGATAAGAAAGCGAAGCAATATCCGCAAGGATTTTTTGTAGGATTTTAAGTATGGATTTTGAGCGGAGTTATCATTGTTGTGCAACAAACGGATGGCTGAAATAACAGGCAAGGTGCTATGGCCAATGATAATACAAGATTCCCGCCGCAAGCGTCGGGAACGGAGGCCATGGATTAATAGGACAAGCGGCGGCAGGTGAGGTTCACACTAAGCGTAATGACAGGCCGCCGCCGCATTTTTAATTAATCCCAGCGTTCCATTCCCTTGAGCTTGCGAAAGGGAATCTTTATTGATATACAACATTTTGCATTTTGTTATATAGAAGCGGCCCTAAATGACGAAAGCCTTCGCTTATTTTTAGCAGGATTTTAAGTAAGGATTTTGAAAAAATCTCCATCAAAATCCTTACTGAAAATCTCTCTGAAAATGTCTCTACGATTCTTTCTCTTTGGGTCGGGCAAAGCCCTCAAAATCCCAACTGAAAATCTCTCTGAAAATCTTAACTGAAAATTGATGAGTGAACTATGGTTTTCTGGTAGTGTTTCAAACAGTGTGTCCGAAGTCTGTTGACTTCAGGGATGCGATGCAAAATTAGACAATAGTTTTCATATTTGTAGCAGTTGGTGAAAAAATCGTAGTTTTGCCATGCCGCCGGACGAGGGACCGGGCTCTGCTGGGGAGCAACCCGCCAGGAATAAGGCCGAGCCTACACTGAATGCAGTGAATCGTGAGAGCCGTCATGATTGGCGGCTCCGATTGCATTCAGGAAGGCGGTTCCGCTAAGAAAACCCATGTCAGCGTCCGTGGAACAGCGTCCTGTCGGTGGTTATTCTG
>NZ_JBADWU010000070.1:0-8700 GCF_056203535.1 Candidatus Limimorpha sp.
GGAATCAGTAGCTATGGAAAACATAGGAAATTTTCTTCAAAGTTACTGATTTCCAAGATATTATGCAAGTGTTTTAACTAAAAAAACACCGGATTTTTCCGTTTTTTTGCTCTTCTTGAAATTTTTGTCATGTACTAAGAAGTAACGCTTAAAAAATAAATTGTAACACATTTCGACGTTAGCAATTGTTTTCTTGTTAAACGCAAATTGCCACAAATTATGCAAAAAATTAATGTGAATTAACTGATATACATTTAATTACAGCCTTTACTAATTTATGATTCATTTACGAAAATTTGCGTTTAGCGAAGCGAAAAAACAACTATTATCGTTACAGGTTATTTTTTAATTCTCACAAAAATTCTTATTTTTGGTGCGAAATTTGTAGGTTTTTATGTTTGTCATTAGATTTTAAACTTATGAAATACGTGAAATTTATTCCCGTCTTGTTGCTCGGCTTCATGGCTGTATCGTGCAACACGACAAAGAAACTCTATGAAAATCAGGAATATGACCAGGTGATTCAGCGCGTGGTTCCTGAGATTCATTCGGGCAAGTACAACAATAACGATGTCGAGATGCTTGCGGCTTCTTATCATCGTGCAAACCAAGCCGACCATCTGAAAATCCAGACTTTGAAGGAGTCGGGCAAACCTGAGGCTTGGCCTGAAATCTATCAGCGTTATTGCGCCATGAAAGGCCGTAACGATGCTTTGAAGGATCTTTCGCCAGCCTTGAAAAAGGATATGGACTATGGCAAATTGCATCTCGATGAGGAAATCATCACTTCGCGCAATAAGGCGGAGAGCTTTTTAGTGGCAAAATGCAATGTCCTGCTCGATAGTCGGACTAAGGAAGATGCCGAAGAAGCCGAAAAATACATCGCCCAATTGCGCAGGACGAATCCGGAAAACTCTCACATTCAGGATTTTCGCTTGAAGGCATTGCTTCATTCTTCTGAAAACGTGTTGATTCAGTTTGAGAACGAGTACAAGTATCTCATGCCGGATGAATTTGAAACGGAAGTGAGGAACTTCGATGCTGATGAGTTTGCCCCAAGCCATGCCAATTTCTATTTGACGGAGCATAGGAAAGTGCATTACGATTTGCTCGTGACGGCGGTTTTGGAGGATGTGGTGACAACGCCCGAACGCACCGATGCCGTTACTTTCAAGGAGACTTTGGGCGACAAGACGGCTGAAGTCACAGATAAGTCGCAGTCGAAGAGCGTGACGCTCAAGGGTCATTTGCGTTATTATGATGTCAATTTGGGCCGCGACCATTTCTCAATCCCGTTTGAGGTTACTTCATCGTTCAAGCACGATTTCTCAACCGTGACCGGCGACCGTGAGGCTTGTTCTCAGGAAACATTGCGGAAAATCAACGAAAAGGCAGTGCCATTCCCAACCGAAGACAGCATGTTGATTGATGCGGCCAAGCAATTGAATGACTTGATTGCCAATGAATTGAAGAAATGATTATTCTTTGGTTTTGAGCTTTTCCTGCTCTTTCACCAAACGCTTATAAACGGAGTCCGTGATTCGCTCGAGAATTGCGGGCTTTTCCGTATAATAGCGTAGGTTTTCACTGAAAATACTGTCGGTAATGCCGTAATGCTCAAACAGTTGATTGTAGTATAGGTTGTTGCGTCCCTGAATGTCTTCGCCTTCGGAACGGCGGAAGTTCAGTTCGCCTTCAATCAGTTGGACATCAGTGAGAATGTCAATCATTTGGGTCTCGTTGAGAAGTGTTTCGGGTGGTACAATAGTATCTTTTGCGCCACAAGCCGTGAGGAAAATGGCGCAAAGGCAGGTCAGAAGGATATGGTTAAATCTCACTTTCATTTATATGCCTGTGGAACGTAAAGACGCACGGCCGTACGTCTCTACATGCCAATAAATTATGGCTAATCTAAACTTAGTTTCCGACATCCGACATGAACTTGATGCGCATCAGGCGTACTTCGTCTTCTTCGTATTCGTCTTCGCCCAATTCTTCCAAAGCCTTCTTGATGTCGTCCGATTCGGCTTCCTGGAAATAATCCAAAATGTCTTCCTGATGGTAAATGTCGACATTGTCTTCAATGTAATAGTTCAGGTCGAGGTGGGTTCCGGAAGAAACAATGCTTTCGATTTCCGTAAGCAGTTCGCTGAACGTCAGTCCTTTGCCGTAGGCAATATCGTCAAGCGGAATCTTTTTGTCGATGTTGGTGATGATGCCGATTTTCAGTGCGGAGTTGTTGACCACCGATTTCACCACCATGTCGTTCGGACGCGTGATGTCGTTTTCCTCGACGTATTCCTTAATCAACTTGATGAAAGGCTCACCGAACTTTTCGGCCTTGCCGGCGCCAACGCCTGCAATCTGGGTCATTTCTTCCTTGGTGATAGGATACTGGATGGCCATGTCTTCGAGCGACGGGTCCTGAAAAATGACGAAAGGCGGCAGGTTGTTCTGCTTGGCAATGGTCTTGCGCAGGTCTTTCAGCATGGCGAACAGGGTCTTGTCGGCGCCGCCGTCCTTGCTCATGCCCATAGCCAATGCCTCGGCTTCTTCATCATCAGAGTTTTCGTAATCGTGGTCCTTGACGAGCATGATGGTGTAAGGCTTCTTGATGAAGTTGCGGCCTTCCTTGGTCAGTTTCAGGATACCATAGTTTTCTATGTCTTTGGAAAGCAGTTTGTTGACCAAAGCCTGGCGGATGACAGCTGTCCAATATTTTTCATCGTGCTCATCGCCGGCACCGAAAAACTCGTTGTTTTCCTGCTTGGCGGCCTTGATGTCGCCGGTGAGTTTGCCGGAAAGCAATTCGGCGATATGCTTTGTCTTGAAAAGCTGTTTGGTGTCCTCGATGGCTTCAAGCACCAATTGAATGCTTTCCTTGCCGTCGAATTTTTCTTTTGGTGAGCGGCAGTTGTCGCACGAGCCGCAGTTCTCCTTATTATATTCCTCGCCGAAATAATGCAATAGCAAACGGTGACGGCAAACGGCTGATTCGGCGTAGGTTACTGTCTCGTTCAGCAATTCGCGGGCGATTTCCTGTTCGGCCACGTTCTTGCCTTTGTTGAATTTTTCCAGCTTGTGGATGTCTTCGTAGTCGTAGAAAGCAATGCAGTTGCCTTCGCCACCATCGCGGCCGGCGCGGCCTGTTTCCTGATAGTAACCTTCAAGGCTCTTTGGAATGTCGTGGTGGATGACGAAACGCACATCAGGCTTGTCGATGCCCATGCCGAAAGCAATGGTTGCCACGATGACATCGACTTCTTCCATAAGGAACTTGTCTTGGTTTTCCTTACGGGTCTGGCTGTCCAAACCTGCATGATAAGGCAAGGCTTTGATGCCGTTGATGGCAAGTGTTTCGGCTAGTTCTTCAACCTTTTTGCGGCTGAGGCAGTACACGATGCCTGATTTGCCCGGATTCTGCTTTATATATTTAATAATGTCCTTGATGACGTCTTTCGTTTTCGGCCTTACTTCGTAATAAAGGTTCGGGCGGTCGAACGACGACTTGAAGATTTTGGCATCAAGCATTTCGAGATTCTTCAAAATGTCTTGCTGAACCTTTACGGTGGCCGTAGCGGTCAGGGCAATGATGGGGAGCTTTTCACCAATGGCGTTGATGATTGGGCGCAGACGGCGGTATTCGGGACGGAAGTCGTGGCCCCATTCCGAAATGCAGTGTGCTTCGTCGATGGCAACGAAAGAAATCTTCAGACCGCGCAAAAATTCGACGGTCTCGTCTTTCGTGAGCGATTCAGGCGCCACATAAAGGAGTTTGGTCTTACCGCTTTTCAGGTCTTCCCTGACCTCAATCAGTTCGGCCTTCGAGAGGGAAGAGTTCATCACATGGGCGATGCCGAGTTCCGTTCCAAAGTTACGGATCATGTCGACTTGGTTTTTCATCAAGGCGATGAGTGGCGAAACCACTATGGCTGTGCCTTCCGACATCAAGGCCGGCAATTGGTAGCACAGCGATTTGCCGCCGCCAGTCGGCATCAGCACAAAGGTGTTGTTACCGCCCAGAATGCTTTTGATGATATCTTCCTGGTTGCCTTTGAACTGGTCGAACCCGAAAACCTCTTTCAATAACTTGTGAATTGCAGTTTCTTCTTTTTTTGCCATTGTAAACTCCTTTTGGTACTTCAAGATTTTTGACTAATTTTGCAATCTCATTTGAGACAAAATTATAGCTTTTAGCTTTTATGACGCAAGAAAATTCAAGAAAAAATGCAAAAAAATCAGGATATTCTTCAAATTGCAAATCAAGTGATTGAAAATGAAGCGGATGCAATAGCTCATTTAAGACCTCTTTTGGACGATGATTTTGTAAAAGTGGTTCGTTTGATTCTTGAAAGTCGTGGAAACCTCGTGTTTTCAGGCATAGGGAAGAGCGCCCTCATTGCCCAAAAGATAACGGCTACGATGAATTCAACGGGAACTACATCCGTGTTTATGCACGCAGCCGATGCCATTCACGGCGATTTGGGCATGATTCGTGAAGGCGACATCGTGATTGTACTTTCAAAAAGCGGTGAAACGCCCGAAATCAAGGTCCTGGTGCCGTTGATCAAATTGCGTGGCAACAAGATTGTGGCCATTGTGGGCAATCGCAAATCGTTTTTGGCCGAACAAGCCGATTTCATCCTCGATGTTACTGTGTCAAATGAAGGCATTCCCGGCAATCTGGCTCCCACTTGCAGCACAACGGCTCAGTTGGTTATGGGCGACGCGCTCGCTTTGACCTTGATGCGTGGCCGTGGTTTCTCGAATGACGATTTCGCCAAATTCCATCCGGGCGGTGCGCTTGGCAAACAGCTGTATCTGCGTGTGAAAGACCTTTACACGAAAAATGAAAAGCCTGAAGTCGGACCTGACGACAGTCTGGCACAAGTCATTATCGAGATGACCAAGAAATGTTTAGGTGCTGCCGTTGTTACCGAAAACGGCAAATTGATTGGCATCATCACAGATGGCGATTTGCGGCGTATGCTGATGAAACATCCTGACATCGAAAAAATCAAGGCATCTGAAATCATGACACCTAATCCGAAGACCATCGGTGAAAATGCGCTTGTCGCCGATGCGTTGGGTATTATGCGCCATAACAGCATTACCCAGTTGCCTGTGGTGAATGGCGAGCATTATTTGGGCGTCGTTCATCTGCATGATATATTAAAGGAAGGCATTTTCTGAAATCACATAAGTAAAGATAAGTAGGTGAGCAAAATTAGTTTACATATTGAAAACGAGGCATCGAGGTCGCGGGAATGCGAGATTATGAGGCATTCCGGCATCCCGAAGCCTCGCAGTCTCGAAATCCCGTGTCCTTTATATATAATGTAGTTTAATTTTAAATAGTTACTTAAATAATAAGTTGGGACAAATTAAACGCAAATCAAATGTTATTCTTTTGAAACGTAAATTGCCACTAATTAATCGTTAATTAATGTGAATTAAACTGATAGGGAAAATGATTAGAAATTTCGATGATTTACGTTTTATTTACGTTAATTTGTGTTTAGCGAAGCGAAAAATAGATATTTTTGTTCCAAGTTCTTTTTCAATTCACACTAAAATCACGTTCTTATGAAACTCTGGACTCAAGATTTGGTCAAGAAATACAAGCAACGCACGGTTGTAAAGCAGGTCAGCGTTGAAGTCAACCAAGGTGAAATTGTCGGTCTTCTTGGGCCGAATGGCGCCGGTAAAACAACCACTTTCTATATGATTGTCGGTCTCATCAAGTCTAATTCCGGCAAAGTTTTTCTCGATGATCAGGAAATTACGGCTGAACCTATGTATAAACGTGCTCAGTTGGGCATTGGCTATCTGGCTCAGGAAGCGTCAGTTTTCCGCCAAATGACCGTTGAGGATAACATTCTGTCGGTCATGCAGTTTAAGAAAAACCTTTCCAAAGACCAGCAGAAGCAGAAACTGGAAGACCTTTTGGATGAATTCGGCTTGCAGCATGTGCGCAAAAACAAGGGTATACAGCTTTCGGGCGGCGAGAGAAGAAGGACTGAGATAGCACGCGCCTTGGCCACCGACCCGCATTTCGTCCTTTTGGATGAGCCTTTTGCCGGTGTCGACCCAATTGCCGTCGAGGACATTCAGCGCATCATTTTCAAGCTGAAGCGCAAGAATATCGGCGTTTTGATTACCGACCACAATGTGCATGAAACGCTTTCGATAACCGACCGTGCCTATCTGCTTTTCGATGGTACGGTCCTGATGTCGGATGTGCCTGAGAAACTGGCTCAAGACCCGCATGTGCGCGAGGTATATTTGGGCCATGACTTCATTTTCCATAAAAAGGAACTGTGATCTGGTTTTTGGACGACTACAGATTTGATATTTTCTCCCGCAGATGCCGCTGATTTGCGCAGAGTTTTTTTTGAGCCGCTGATTTTGCAGATACAGTTGATTTTTAGATAACTACAGATTTGACAGATTGAACGGAAAAATTTTGATGCGCCCTTCGAAAAGCCCCTTCGACAGGCTCAGGGAGCGCAGGGAGCAGCGCATGAATTTTCACGGATTGGCTGGCGCACGAAAAGAAATTTACTCAAAATTTACTCGAAAAATTCACTCCGAATTTACTCTCTCCCGCCTTGGCGGAACATGTTTTTTTCTCCCGCTGATTTCGCTGTCTTTCGCAGAGGATTTTCAACTACAGATTTATTTTCTCCTTTCAAATTCAGTAAGGATTTTTAGATAGATTTTCAGTAAGGATTTTGAGCGGAGCGACCTCTAATGGGAGAAGCCTTCGGCTATTTTTAGTAGGATTATCAGTTGGGATTTTCAGCAGGATTTTTTATAGGAACCGCAGATTGCACAGATGCCGCTGATTTTACACGGATTAAATTTCAGACGCGCATCCTTCGATAAACTCAGGAGCAGCGCATGAATTTTCACGGATTGGCTGGCGCACAAAAAAAGAAAAAAACTAAAATTTGCGCAAAAAATCGCTCCATCCCCCTTGCGGAATTTTTCAAAATATATTACTTTTGCACCTCGATGATTGGGAACCAAAAACCGCCTCATTCATTATGAAGCCTTCAGCGTGGATGTTCTCGGGTTAGGTAGCCTTTCATCACAGTAAAACAATAACTCGGAAAACTGCATGGTCAAAAGTGACGACAACAAAAACGGTAATTCATTTGCAATGACAGTTTGTGATGGTTCACAAAACGATAAAGCATTTGCAATGGCAGTTTGTGACGCTTCACAAAGCGACAAAACATTTGCAACGGCAGTTTGTGACACTTCACAAAACGACAAAGCATTTGCAACGGCTCTTTGTGACACTTCACAAAACGACAAAGCATTTGCAACGGCACTTTGTGACGCTTCACAAAACGACAAAACATTTGCAATGGCAGTTTGTGACGCTTCACACAACCTTATGCAGTTTTTCGCACCGAAAAGAACAATTCGGGGAAGCCACACGCCGCAATGCGATGCCGTGTCTGTTCCCGCCCTTCTGCCGAGGCAAATACATTCTTACGGCATAACCTGCATTCATCCAAAAGACAACACTATCAAATTCAAATCATTATCCCAGGGCTTTTTGTTAGAACGTGAAGAAAGAAGGGAAAGACATTATGGATGCGGATGGCCATTATTTTCATTGAAAATGAAGAATGTATTGCTAGCTTCGAACTGTCACACTTCAGAAGTGTCGGCAGTTGCCACTCGCCTGGTGGCGCTATACCAAGGCCTGGAGTTCCCAGAGGACTCATATCTCACCAACGCCATGGCAGACTTCAGCAGTCTGTCGGAGCGTATCACCGCGGCTGTCGACCGCAGCGTCTACACTGCCTATGGCACTGAAGACAAAAACCGTTGCCAGTGCTTGCGTTCGTTTCATCATCTTTTGGTCAGCTCAAAAGGCTCGCAGGATGCTGTGGTGCGCAACAGCGCCATGGCCATCGCCGAGATTTTCAAGCCCTACGGACTTGCCATCTTGCGCAAGGGCCTCGATGAGAAGACCGGTCACATCAATGCGCTGCTGACCAACCTCGGCGAGGATGCCATGCAGCTGCATGTGGCCAACATCCTGGGCATGGCGGACTGCCTCGCGCAGCTGCAAAACGCACAGACCGCTTTCGAGGCGAAACGTGCCGAGTACCAGACGCGCCGTGGTGCCATGCGTAGCAGCGATTCGGCTACCGCACTCAAAGGCCAGATTCTCGTAAAGCTGAACTCCGAGCTGATTCCATACTTCCGGGTAATGGATACAGCAAAGGGAGGCAGTTACTCCGAGTTCTATGCCATGATTTGCGAAGTCGTCGAGTCGGCCAATGTCACGGCCAGTCTGCACCGTGGCCGCAAGAAAGCCGCTGCCAAGGATGAAACCACAGACGAATCCCTTCAACCCACCGAAGAAGGAGGTCTGTCGGCTTAACCGTTACTTTGTTTTCTCTGCTTAACTTGATTGCTCCAAAAACAAACTATTAAGCAGTAAGGCAGTCCCTATCGGAAAAAGGCCATCCGCCATCCGTAATTTGGGACTGCCTGATTTTTTTGCTTTAATTACCATATAATAAAAATAATATGACCTTAATTCCGCACACCTGTAATAGATTAAAAGGAATAAAATCCTGAGCAACAAAAAGTTGCCCAGGACATTGCCATGTCAGGATTTTCACCTATCTTAGTGGTGGAAAAACAAAACAAGCAAAAGACTGACAGACATGG
>NZ_JBADWU010000071.1:0-51163 GCF_056203535.1 Candidatus Limimorpha sp.
TTATTGTACTACTTAATCTGTTTTCCTGAAATTACAGGGCTCGCTGTGTGTCCTTTCCGTCTCTCTTCCTTACCGGCGCCCCGCCTCGCGGCAGATGCGCCTCTGACTTTCTTATGCTGGCCTTCAAGCTTTCAAAGAACTTCCCAATCTTTATATTGTCTTTCGCCTCTTTTCTTCGTGATTGGGATTGCAAAAGTACGGCTTTTTCCATTCATGGCAAGAAAAAAATACATTATTTTTAATAAAATGATTTATATTATTGATAATCAGTTTGTAAAAATATGTTTTATCGACGTTTTTTGGAAAGAATAGCATGTGTGATAAGTTGAAATGAGGCTTTAATGTATTGGAATTATCTATATTTTTCAGGTATTTCGATGAAAATAGTTACTGAACTTTTTCTATTTTGTCAGTTCTTTACAGTCGAAATAGAGCTTTTGGGAGATGTGAACATATAAAATAGGTATTGCGGAGGTCGTGTTCTTTTTCGGAAATAAATCTTTCATAAATCTTGATGATTATATACTTTTTGATCCATGTTACTGCCAAAGTCTTGTAAGTCGGCGGGCACATCTTGATTAGATACGATAAGTTGACAAAACAAAGGAATTCGTTTTTTCCGACCTTTTTATGACAAATGATAATGCTTGTTTTTTGTGCAACAAACTTATTATCAATAATATGATAGAATTCATTTTGTCAAAAAATCATTTGTCATTTTGTCACAATAAGCAAATTCAAACCTCTTGTCATTTGTCACCTATTCAGTAAAATAATTAATAATATATTATTAATTAGGTATAATAAGTAGGAGAAAAGAGAAAGGAGAAAATATCGAAATCGCTTATTGTGATTTTTTGACAAATGACAAAATGACAAAATCACCAGACGGAGATGCGCACTATACCCGGGCTATACCAACGCTATCTCCGCATCCAGTCTCCTACCGTTCCTCTTTCACTCCGCTTCGCTGCGCAGCGGAGAAAACCTTCAAAAGACAATTTGACGGGCTGCAAAGAACCCAGCCTTGGCATTGGGATGGTGGCGGCCTGGTATATTGCGGTTTTGATTTTCCGAAGACGTTTACTTCTCGGTGAGGATAAAATAGGTTTTTTGGCTTGTCTGGATGATTTTTATGGTTCCGACAAGAATGAAATCGGCAAGGATGGCTTCGGCCTCCCTTTTATTAATATGTGCGATTTCTTGAAATTCAGATAGTGTTATTTGTTGGTTTTCGGCGAGAAAGTGGAGCAGGAGCGACTCGGTCTCGGTGAAGGAAATTTTTGCTGCTTTTGCAAATTTGTCCGATTTCCAGACACGCAGCAGGACAGGGTCTGCAACAAGGTTTTCGTCTTTGACCCTGACAAATATCTTGTATTCGCCTTGATTGTCGGGAGCTTTGTGCTTGTTTTGCTTGTCTTTTGGGATGATGACTTCCAAAACGGTCTTTCCGTTGATTTCCCATTCTTCGGTGGTGTAGAAAACCTGAGGCTGGCAATACATTTCGGCGGCGGCCTGGATCATGTGAATTTCCTCGTCGGAGCGGACACCCGCAATGGCACCGTTGTCTTTTACGCCTACGAGTAGCCGACCGCCATCGGTGTTGGCGAAAGCCGCAAGGGAACGGGCGATGCGTTTGCTGTCCGAAATCTCGAACTTAAAATCGAGCATCTGGTGTTCGCCTTCCTCGATGAGTTTTTGTATGTGCTTGTCTTGGGTTTTCATTGAGGGTGCAAAGGTAGCAATTTTTCATGCAGCGCGAAAATGAATTTGCGGAATCGGGTAGGTGATGAATGAGGCCGTTTTTAGGCGATTTGAGCGGACTTCATTTTTGAACCTATTTGATGGTCGATGTGGGGAAGATGATGCCTGAAACGCGATTTCTTGCCTCCGATTTTTACGGCGATGAAATATTTACAAATGTAATTACTAATTTTTATAAATAACACAAAATCAATTGTATGTATTTGTGATTTACAATACTAAAATACAATTGTATTATTGTAAATATTTATATATGTGTCAATATATTGAAAAATGTATAAATGTAATCAATAAATAATTGTATATCAATTAAATAATTGTTATTATATAAAGCTAAATATTAAATAAATTGTCTAAAAATCAAATTTTATTGCTTTAATAATATTATATTGTAATCATCTGATAAATAATAATTTATTTATTATTATATAAAGTGATATTATAATGAAATGAATGATATTCTATTATTATACAAATGTAAATTGAAAAAAGTATCATTTTGTAAAGAATTATTTTTTACTTTTGTAAACTCAAAATGAGGTAAAATTGAAAATTTCGGTGACTATGAAAGAACGTATCGAGCAAATCATCAGGGCGAAAAATCTGACGGCAACGGAGTTTGCCATGAAGTTGGGCATTCAGCCTTCCAATGTTTCTCACCTCTTGGCGGGACGTAACAATCCGAGTCTGGAGTTTGTGAAAAAGCTGAAGGAGACTTTTCCCGAATACAACCTCGATTGGATTGTTTTTGGCAAAGGACCTGTTACAGTGTCGGAACCATTTAAGGAACAGAATCCCGTTTCGGAGTCTGTAGTTGAACAGAAAAAGGAAAAAAACGAGCCTGCACCTGCTGATGATTTTGCCAACACCTTGTTTGATACACGGAATTTTGATGTTCCTTTGACTGCTGATAATCAGCGTGAAACAAAAAAATCGCTGCTGAAAAGCATAGTTTTGGTGTATGACGATAATAGTTTTGAAGTGCTGCAGCCGAAAACAATGTGATTTCTTTATATATAATAAGGTGAACCTATTGAGAAATTATGTAATTTTGCCCACTTATTTTGCGCAAAATTATGCAGACGGAATCATTTTATAATCAGTTTGATACTGTAATTCATTCGTTTAAGAAGATTCTCGTGGTTTCTCATGTCAATCCTGACGGCGATGCCATAGGTTCTTCTTTGGCGATGTGTTTTTTCCTCAAGAAGTTTGGTGTCGATGCTAAAGTTTTGGTACCCAACGATTTTCCAGGTTTCTTGTCGTGGATGCCTGGAGCGCACGATATTCTGATTTATGAAAGTCAAACGGAGCTGGCGCAGGAGTGGATTTCGACTGCTGAGTGTATTATTATGCAGGATTTCAACAATTTATCGCGTTCCGGATTGCTCCATAACGAGATTGGAAAGACGCGTGTTCCGCGTGTTTTGGTCGACCACCACCGCGACCCCGACATGAGCCAGTTCTGTTGCGGATGGTCGGAAACCAATGTCTCGAGCGCTTCAGAATTGGTGGCCGAAATCATTCTGCATTACGACGAGAACTATTTGGACGAAAGCATTGCCACGGATTTGCTGGTCGGCATTATGACCGATACGGGTTCGTTTGCACATTCAATCTATCACCCGCGCACTTTCGAAATCGTCGGCGCATTAGTCAAGAAATCAATATCTTACAATGATATTCACCGTCTGGTATACGATACTTTCTCGGAAAGCAGATTGCGCCTGTTGGGGTATGCTATCAATAAGATGGAGGTTTTGGATGACTATTCTACTGCCATCATTGCCTTGAGTAAGAGCGAACTTGACTCCTTCGACTATCATGTTGGTGATACTGAGGGAATTGTGAATTATCCGCTATCGCTGAAAAAGATAAAAATGTCGGTTCTGATAACCGAAAGGCAGGGACAGATACGGTTCTCGTTCCGCTCGAAAGGCGAGTTTTCGGTGCATGAACTTTCTAACAAGCATTTCAAAGGCGGTGGACATACCAACGCAGCCGGTGGCACTATGGATTGCACGATTGAGGAAGCGGTTGAGAAACTGAAATCGGTATTGCCTGATTATAAGAAAATGTTAAATGCTTGATAATGAATAGATTTATTAAATGTTTGTTCTTCGGTTTCCTTATTGTGCTTCTTGCTTGCGACCATAGTCAGGAGGCACCGCAAAAGACTGATCCGAATGCTTTGAAACAAAGCATGGAGAAAGCCAACTGCTATATGGTGAACGACGAAGAGGCTGATATTGAGGATTATGTGAGCCGTCACGGGCTGAACATGATTTCAACGGGAACGGGATTGCGTTACGTCATTTTGAAGCAGGGTTCCGAACAGCTGATTCAGGAGGGGCAGACGGTTCACATGGAATACGAATTGCGTTCCATTACTGGCGATTTGATATATTCTTCTAAAAATGAAGGAATTAAGGTGTTCAAAGTGGGAGAGGGAACTGTCGAATCAGGTCTCGATGAAGCCATGAAATACTTGCATGAAAACGATATAGCAACCTTAATCATTCCATCGCATTTGGCCTACGGGCTTCATGGCGACGATAACAAGATACCTGCCTATTCGACACTAATTTACACGATTAAAATAATAGATATTCAATAACTTATGAAAAGAAAATGTTTTTCATTCGCATTACTGTGCGTGGCCTTTGTAACGCTATTTGCTTCATGTGGCCAAAAAGACCAGAGGTTTCCGGGGTATAAGAAAACTTCCGATGGTCTGTATTATCGTTTTTACAACCAGAACAAGGCTAATGCCTTGCCCGAGAAGACGAATTTCATGAAGATGTCGGTATTGTGCTATCTTGATGATTCACTGTACTATGACTGGGCTGAAACCCAAGGCATCATTCATCTTCAGCTGGCTGAACCACGTTTCAAGGGCGATTTGCACTCAGCCGTTGCCATGATGCGTGAGGGCGATTCCGCTTCGTTCTATATTAAGGCCGATTCCATCGCCTCCATTTACTATTCACAGGATCCTGTGGCCGTTGGCTTGAAGGCCGATGACTATTTCCGCTATGAAATCAAGATGTTGGAAGTCAAGACGGCTGAGGAATTTCAGGCTGAAATTGACCAGATGAAGGTTGATATGCAAAATGAATCGAAAGAAGCCTTGGCTGCTTATATCGCAGACAATAATATTGATGTAACTCCTACTGAATCTGGTATTTACATTATACCGATTTCAAATGGCAAAGGCCGTTGCCCTGAACAAGGCGAGAAAGTCGATGTCAATTATGAAGTTTATCTCCTTGATGGTACGAAAGTAGGCTCATCATACGACCAGAATGAGAAGTTCTCCTTCGTTTTGGGCGAAGGTTACGCAATTCCCGGTTGGGAAGAAGTGGTGCCGATGATGCATCAAGGCGACAAGGTGCGTGCCATTATTCCTTACGAAATGGCTTACGGTGAGCACAACATGGGCAATGTGAAGCCTTATTCGAATCTTGTTTATGATATTGAATTACTGAACATTATGACCAAGGATGAACAACTTCGTCAGGCTGAACGCGAAATGAAAGACCTCAAGGCAAAGTCGGAAAAGGATTTCGCTCAGTATGTGAAGGAGAATAAAATCGTGAATCACACGGAATCCGGACTTTATTATAACTTCGAGGTAGATAATGAGGGCACTACACCGACCGTTGGTTCAACGGCAAGAGTGAAATTCGAAGCTAAAATCATGGGTGGCAATGAATTAGGCTCATCTGACAAGCTGGGCGAGTATTACGACATAGTTTATGGCCAGGGTACAGTGCTGAAGGGCCTGGAAGAAGGTATAGGTCTGATGTCGGCTGGCGATAAGGCTCGTTTCGTTTTGCCTTACAATTTGGCCTACGGCGAAAACCCTTACGGTTTGATTCCTGCCTACAGCAACCTGATTTTCGATGTCGTCATGCTGGATATTCTGAGCCCCGAAGATGCCAATCAGTCGAGGGTGGAAAGAGCCCATCAGGAATTTGACAAGTATTTGACTGACAATAAGATTAAGTCCAAGAAACGTGATTCTGGCCTCGTTTATGTTTGCAACAAGAAAGGCTCAGGCGAATGCCCGACTGCCGGTCAGACGGTAACGGTGCATTACACAGGTAAGCTGATGGATGGCCGTGTCTTCGATTCGTCGGTTGAACGTGGCGAACCTATCGACTTCGTTTTGGGCGAAGGCCGCGTTATCAAGGGATGGGATGAAGGCGTTGCCCTGATGAAAAAGGGTGAAAAAGCCACATTGGTTATTCCTTTTGATATGGCTTACGGTAGCCGTCAAACGGGTCCTATTCCTCCTTATTCGAATCTTGTATTTGATATTGAAATAATTGACATTAAATAAATTACAAAATTAACTAAACTATTTAAACAATGAAAAAAAGTGTTTTTTGCATGGCTGCTGCTGCCATGATGCTCGCTGGCATGACTTCATGTCAGGAAAAAAGCCCTTACGAGGGTTATGAAATCAACGAAAACGGACTGAATTATCGGTTCTACACGCAAAATGAAGGTGAAACACCTGCTATCGGTGACATTATTGATGTCGAGTTTGGTTGCACGGTGAATGACACCAATGCCATTATCCCTACCATGCCAAACGTATTCCGTTTGGAAGAACCTTTGTTTGCCGGCGACTTCTTCGAAGGTCTTGCCATGATGCACAAGGGCGACTCTGCTTCATTCATCGTGAACATTGATTCGACTTTCACCACTTTCTTCGGTCAGCCAAGCCTTCCTGAAGAGTTCAATTCTACGGATGTCATGAGATTCGATGTTAAAGTGACCGATTTCTGCACCGAAAGCGAATACAAGGCTAAAATGGCAGAAAAAGCAAGACAAGCTGCTGCTGAAAGAATTGAAAAGATGAAAGCCGATTATCCTGAAGAAACCGCCAAGGCTGCTTTGGATTTGCAGAATTATCTGAACGCACAGGGTATTGTGGCTGAACCTACGGCATCAGGTCTGGTTTATGTGATGACCCAAGAAGGTAATGGCGAAAAACCAGCTGAAGGTCAGATGGTTAAAGTCCATTACACAGGTAAACTGTTGGATGGCACTGTGTTCGATTCATCAGTTGAACGCGGCGAACCTATCCAGATGCCGATTGGCGTTGGCCAAGTCATTCCTGGCTGGGACGAAGGCATTATGTTGATGTCGAAAGGTGAAAAGGGTGTGCTTTACATACCTTATTTCCTTGCTTACGGCGACAGAGGTGCTGGTCCTGACATTCCTGCATTCTCAAACCTGATGTTTGAAGTTGAACTGATTGATTTTGAATAAGATGAATAAAGTGTTTGGCAAAGTCGTTTCCATTTTGGCCTTGGCGTTGATGGTATCATGCCAGAGCGATTCCATTTATTCGGGATTCAAGAGAATGGACAATGGCGCCTACATGAAATTCTACGAAAGAAGCAACGAAAAGGTTACGCCGCGCCTCAAGGACGGCGTAACCTTTGAAATGGCACAGTATTTCAATGATACGCTGCTGTTTACGACGGTTGGCGATGAGCCAGTCGATATTGTATTGGAACCAGCGGCTTTTGTTGGCGACGTTACCGATGCCTTGATGAACATGCACATCGGCGATTCGGCCCGGATGGTGGTCATTGCCGATTCCGTATTCTCGGCGGTGATGGAAATGGAAACCCCTGAAGAGTATGCCGGCAAGGCGATTTACTACGATTTGAAGCTCCTTTCCATAACGCCATACGAAGAAATCGAGGCATCCTACATGCAGTATCTTGATAGCCTGCGCATGGCTGAACAGACTGTTTTGGAGCCTTTTAGAAATGCTGAAAACGAAATCACCGAATCTGGAATTATCGTTCTCGGAAAAACTGGAAATGGCAAGACTGCCAATATGGGCGATTATGTCAATTTTGATTTTCTGTTATGCTCGCTTGAAGGCGATACCATTATGAATTCGTTTGACGTTGAATCGCTTGATTTCCAGTATGGTTCGGAAGATTTTCTGTCGAAAGGTTTCACTGAAGCCGTTGGCATGGTGAAGGAAGGTGGCCGTCTGAATTGCGTGTTGCCGTCTTCATTGGCTTTCGATAGTGTCGGTTATCAGCAAATCATTCTGCCTTATATGCCTTTGCGTTTGGAATTGCAGATGAACAGCATCATGAGCAAGGAAGCACACGACAAGTTTGTTGCCGAAGAGAAGGCAAAACATCAGGCGGAACATGAAAAAGTGATGGAAAAACAGCGTCAGCTGATTGCCAAATATGTGAAAGACAATAATATCACAGAGGAGCCATCGGAAACGGGATTGTATGTGATTTGGAAAGAAAACGGCACTGGCGATATGGCTCAATGGGGCGACAAAGTTGCCATTCATTACACCATTTATAATCTGAATGGTGAGGAAGTTGAGTCGAGTTACAAGTATGATATGCCGATGCAATTCACCATAGGTAATGGTGAAATGATTCTTTCCATTGAAGAAGCCTTGATGCAGATGAACATAGGTTCGAAGGTGAGGCTGATAGTGCCTTCCGACCTTGGTTTCGGCGAGATTGAAATCGACCCGCAGTTGCTGCCTGCTGATTCGCCTTTGGTAATCGATTTGGAGCTGGTCTCCATTGAATGAACCGAAAAAGGAGCGGCCGAGAGGTTGCTCCTTTTTGGTTGTTTTGGAAATTTTTAGACTATATTTCCCTGAAAAAGGTTGGCTCAAAAAGACAAGAGTCAACCTTTTTCTGGGAAACACAACTTTTTGTGAAGCAGAAATTCAATGATGATGTTTTTCTTCAAAGAATAGTTAAGCTACGGGCCTTGAGAATATCATTTCGTAATGGTAGGTATAGGATTTTGCGCTAATTACATCGATTCCTTTAATGAAAATTTCTCTTGCATGATGCTTGTTTTGAGCAAAAATAGTTTTTTTTGTCCATAGAAAGCCGTTGACCGATTATTTAATTAACTTTGCAATCAAATCTTTCAGTTTTGAAACGCGTAATCGTATCGGTAATCAATGATTTGGTGACAGACCAAAGGGTGAACAAGTCTTGCTTGACATTGCAAAAGGCTGGTTATGAGGTTCTTTTGGTTGGCCGTAAGCAGCGTAATAGTCCGCCTATGGATGAACGCCCGTATGCTTCGCACCGCATGAAACTGCTGTTTGAAAAAGGGCCTTTTTTTTATGCGGAATACAATATCCGTCTTTTCATTTTCTTGCTGTTTCATCGCGCTAATCTATTGCTTTCCAATGATTTGGATACGGTTTTACCGAATTTTTTCGTTTCTCGTCTGAAAGGCATCAAGATGATTTACGATAGCCATGAATATTTCACTGAGACGCCGGAATTGATTCATCGCCCGAAAGTGCAGCGCGTTTGGAAACGCATTGAGGAATTTGCCGTTCCGAAATTGGGTGAAATGATTACGGTTTGCGATTCGATTGCCGATTTGTTCCGCGAAAAATATGGTGTCAAGGTGCATGTCATCCGTAATATTCCACCGCAAAAAGCATTGCCGCCAAAAGGTGATAAGGCTGAACTGGGGTTGCCGCTCGACAAGCATCTGCTTGTGCTTCAAGGTTCTGGCATCAATATTCAGCGCGGTGCTGAAGAACTGGTTCAGGCCATGCAGTATCTGAATGATTGCCATTTGATGATTATCGGTGGCGGTGATGTTTTGCCGATTCTGAAGCAAATGGTCATAGAATTGAACATTGTTGACCGTGTTCGTTTCTTGCCACGCATGTCGTATGCCAACATGATGGCCTATACGCAAAATGCGGAATTGGGTTTCTGCTTGGATAAGGATACCAACTTGAATTACCGTTTCAGTCTGCCCAACAAACTTTTCGATTTCATTCAGGCAGGTGTGCCGATTGTCGCATCTCATTTGACTGAAATAGAGAAGATTATACGAAGATATGATATAGGATCCTTCATTGAAAATCACGACCCGAAAACGATTGCAGCAACTATTCAGAATGCGCTTTCCGATGCAGAAAGATATGGAAAATGGAAACAGAATCTGACTGTAGCCGCCCAGGATTTGCGCTGGGAAAACGAAGAAAAGGCATTGCTCGCAATTTATCAACATTATGGCTGACAAACATTTACATATTATCTCTTTTGATGTGCCGTATCCTGCCAACTATGGCGGTGTCATTGATGTGTTTTACCGCATTAAGGCACTCACCGACAGTGGAATAAAGGTCCATTTGCATTGCTATGAATATGGTCGCGGGCGTCAAATTGCTTTGGAAAGGTTGTGTTATGAGGTTTTGTATTACAAACGCGACACTTCGTTTGCCCGCCAGTTGAGTCTTTTGCCTTATATCGTCACTTCGCGCAGTTCGGAGGAATTGGCAAAGCAGCTTCAGAAAGACAATTATCCCATTCTTTGCGAAGGTTTGCATACGACAGCCATTTTGAATGATAACCGAATGAAAGACAGAAAGATTTTTGTCCGTGCGCATAATGTCGAGCATGATTATTACCGCGCCTTGGGCAAATCGGAACACAGCCTTTGGAAAAGGATTTTCTATTTGGCGGAATCGGTGAAACTGCGTCGTTATGAACCGGTTTTGGCTAAGGCAAAGGGGATTTTCGCCATTGCGCAGCAGGATTTCGACTATTTTTCGAAGCACTATGGCAAGACGATATTGCTGCCAGGCTTCAATGCTCAGGATTCGGTTTGTTCGGAGTCGGGTAGGGGCGATTACGTCCTTTATCACGGCAATCTGTCAGTGCGCGAAAATGCCGATGCTGCTGAGTGGCTGATTGAAAACGTGTTTTCCGAATTGGAAGTTCCTTGCGTAATTGCGGGTTTGAATCCGTCGGAAAAGTTACAGAAATTGGTCTCGGAATATCCGAACATCACTTTGACGGCCAATCCCGATGATGCCGAAATGATCGACTTGTTGCGTCAGGCTCAAATCAATATTTTGGTGACCAGTCAACCTACCGGATTGAAACTGAAATTGTTAAATGCCTTGTATAATGGGCGTTTCTGCTTGGTCAATTCGGATATGCTGAAAGGAACGGCATTGCAACCGCTATGCATCGTGAAAGATGAACCCGAGGAAATCATTGCTGAAATCAAGCGCTTGATGGATGAGGATTTCACCGAAGACGACATTGATGAACGCGATGCCATGATGAAGCAATTGTATCGGAATGAGGAGAATGCTAAAATCCTCATTAACACGATTTTTTCGGCTTAGAACCTATTTCGGACTTTTGCATTTTCATCTAAATTTGTGGAACGTAAAGACGCACGGTCGTGCGTCACTACATGGCAAAATAGTCTCTTATTTGGAACATTTTTCTCCGTAAGGTGCTGCATCTTCAGCAACCATTGATGGACCATCATTGGTTTTGTCGGAATTTGAAAAAATAAGTTCGTTGACCAGTGACATCAATTTCTCATAAATAGAAGGTTTCAGTTGCTCTTTCGCCAGTTCAATGTAGCGCTTAAAAACCAGTGGCTCCTTGATGGCTGACAGAGTTTTCCCATTGGCTTTACTGGGGATCTCACCATCAATATAGTTGCTAATCTGGTTTTCGCCAAAACCTAAAATCAAGGCCAAACGGGATGCGGAAACGTGGTATTTCTCTTTCAGTTGTTCAATTTCTTCACTGCTTGGTATTCCATATTTTGCGCGATATTGACGATAAACCTGCTGAACGTTTTCTTCATCTAAATCTGTAGTTGTGAATCTCTCTTTTGTCTGTTCGCACTCATAGCATGAATATGTGTATGTATATTCATCACCCCTGAATTTCACAGTCTTAGATTCCTGCACAATGTGTGCCTCGCAGTTTGCAAATGGGCTTTTCATGGTTAATCTTTTTTCGGTTTAAACGGATAGTTTATTGGATGTTCGGCTTCATGAAACGATACACATAGGCAACGGCCATTGTCTATGATGGTAATCTTGATGTATAGTTCCGTTCCTTTGTAATCTTTTCCAAAGACCCACAAAACATTTCCTTCGTCAAATACATCTCCTAAAGTAGTGTGACTGAAGTCCGTGCCTTCCAAAGACAGGACAATCTTTTCTCTCAACCGTGCAGAAATGCCAAGGTTGAATAGTGTTTCTTCGTTTTTGTCGCGAAGACGATAAATGATGCCGAAAACACTTGCTTTAACCTTGAATTGTTCAAGAAATTCGTTTACATCTTCCAAAGTTATTTCCTTGTTATTCATGATTCTAATTTTGTGCAAAGGAACAACTTTTTTTGTAATGATGCAATAAAAATTCCACTTTATAGTGGATTTTTGTTATTTTTGGTAAACTGCTTTAATCCATCACCGAGCAAGAAATCGTCCCATTGTCGCATTTGATCACGCGCGACGGATATTTTTGCATCAATGTGTAATTGTGGGTGGCCATGAGAACTGCTGTGCCGCTTTCGCTGATTTTGCGGAGCAGGCGCATCACGTCGATGGTGGTTTCAGGGTCGAGGTTGCCGGTAGGCTCATCGGCGAGAATGATGAGCGGGTCGTTGAGCAAGGCGCGCGCAATGGCAATGCTTTGCTGTTCGCCGCCGGAAAGTTGGTGGGGCATGCTCTGACGCTTATCTTTCAGCCCGACTTTGTCAAGGACTTCGTCGATGCGGCTTGAGATTTCATCTTCTTCTTTCCAGCCGGTGGCGCGCAGCACAAACTCAAGGTTAGCTTCAACCGTGCGGTCGAAAAGCAGTTGGAAATCCTGAAAGACGATGCCGATTTTGCGGCGCAGATAAGGAATGTCGCGGCGACGAATGTCAGTCAAATCGTATTGAGCGACAAACACTTTACCGTCTTTGGCGGGCAATTCGCCGTATAAGGTTTTCAGAAGCGACGATTTCCCGCTGCCGGTCTTGCCGATGAGATAAACGAATTCGCCTTTGCAAATGGTGAAAGTGACATTCGACAGTATCAGGTTGCTTTTCTGAAAGATAGAAGCGTCTTCGAGTTCTATGATTGGTGCGTTTGCCATATCGTGTTCGTTTTGAGATAAATGAAAGAAAAATGTTGTGTTTTTACCAACTTCCGCTGGCACCGCCGCCTCCAAAATGGCCGCCGCCAAAACCGCCGAAGCCGCCACCACCACCGAAGCCGCCACTGCCGCCGCCAAAACTGCCTGGTCCTGGCATGAAGATGACATGACCGTTGGAACCGCCGCCGGAGTAGGTGGTGCCGCCTGACGACTTGGCAACCAGTATGATAATGATGATAATGAGAATGAGCGCAATGATGGCGCCTGTATTGTCGCCGTTTGTGTATTCATCGGCTGTGAATTTTCCGGAACACAAGTCCATCATCACCGTCACGGCATTGTAAATGCCTTGGTAATAATCGTTTTCCTTGAAATAAGGAATCATCTCCTTTTGTATGATGGCTGTGGCTGCCGCATCGGTAATGTAAGGCTCTAAACCATAGCCGGCACTGATGTTGACCTGCCCGTTGCCTTTCTCGTTTTTGGGTTTGACCAGAATGACTGCGCCGTTATCTTTTGCGCCTTGTCCTACGCCCCAATCGTGGCCCAGTTGCGTGGCAAATTGCGCGACATCCATGCCGTGAAGGTCGTCGACCAAAACCACGGTAAATTGCGTCGAAGTGGAATCGTTGTAGGCCACAAGCCTCCGTTCCAAAGTTTCGATTTCGCTGTAACTCAATGTGTTTGTGAAATCGTTCACCAAACGTGGCGGATAAGGCTTGCTCGGAATCTGAGCCTTGATTGTGCTGCAAAGCACAAGTAAAAGGTAGACCCAAAACAACCTCAAAATCCCATCAGTATGTGGTCTCGCAGTTTCACAGTCTCGCAGTCTCGCAGCCTCGTTACTCTCCGTATGATATTTCGTCACTGATTTCATTGATGTCGTTGTTTTGATAAGGAAAAAAAGTCTTCAGTTTCTCGCCACAGCGCAAAATGCCAGCTTCCAAGCCTTCTTCAAAAAAGCCTTCGTGGAATTTGGCGGCCATCATGTCTTTCACATCGTTCCAGAAGTTTTCTTCAACAACTTGGTTGATGCCTTCGTCGCCAAGGATGGCAAACTTGTGGTCTTTCACGGCGATGTAAATGAGCACGCCGTTGCGAAGTTTTGTTTCGTTGAGTTTCAACTTGTTGAAAACCACTATGCTTCGTTCTTCCACATCGCCTTTGCAATGGTTTTCGATATGCACCTTGATTTCGCCCGAAGTGTTGCGCTCGGCAGTCTTTATGGCTTCAACGATGCGTTGGTCTTCTTCTCGGTTCAGTATGTTTTGTGCGGTTGACATAAAAAAGCATTTGACTGCAAAAATAGTCAAATGCTTTTAATTGTGCGATTGTTTTATATGAAATTGCGAAAATCTTGTTCCGAAAAAGCGGTATTACAATTTCTCCATGTTCCGCTTCACGAATTCGCTCAGTTCCTTGCCTTTCAGCAGATTCTTTGAAAGTTGCGCGAGGTTGTAAAGGCGGTGCTTCAGAGAATGTGCTCGAATCTTGCTTTTGAAATCTTTCTGTTAAGTGCTGCATTAACCGATTTTGTTTATTTTTGCAGGACAAAATAAGAGTTTGGTGGGTGTAAATTGAAACCTCAATCGTTTGCAAGCCTTCTCAAAGATGGAAATACAGGAAAACTGAGTTATTAACTGATTAAATAGCTGACATTAAGATATATAACACAATAAACTGACATATTTAAACCAAGCGTTTGCTTATTTATTCGGCACTGCTTCGAAACCTGAGAAATTTCCAATTGCAATCATGCGAATAAGTCCGTTAAACGTCTGCGCGTAGCGTGGACGATGACTTATTAATGATTGCGGGCATTTCTCAGGGCCTCGAAGCGTGGATAAGACAAAGTTCACGCTTTTTCTATACCCAAATTTCTCAAACATGGCCACACAGGAAGCCCCACATATCGGACACATTATCAAGGAGGAACTGGCTCGGCAGGAGCCTACTGTGGCCTGGCTTGCCCGAAAACTGAACTATTCGCGACAAAACATATATCACATTTTTGAATGTCAATGGATAGCAACTGACATTCTGTTGAAAATCTGCGATATACTGGGTTGCAATTTCTTCAAGGTCTATTCCGACTATTGGGAAAGCAAGAACCGTAAAATCTGATTTGACACATCCGTAAAACAAAAAGTTTCGTTTGTGTAAAATAACTTATTTCAACTTAAATGGTTGATAATCAGTTGCTGTTGTTATATTTGCTGCGTTAAAATCACCAATTAAAACCGAAGAGCCTAATGGGATATAACTAGGCAAAAAGAAAGATGAAAAAAGTAATCGCTACTGCTCTTTTCCTAATTGGAATGGGAACTTTTGCATTTGCTCAAGATGGAAACATCTGTCCATCAGGTTATAAAGCAGTTCCTGCAAGCAACAACAATCACCAAGTAAAGGTTGTAACTCCAAGTACTTGTACAACTACAACCACCACCACCAATAGCGGACAAAGCAATGTGAAGGCATCTGGTGGGGTTAAAGTAGTAGGTGGAGAGTATCAAAGAACAGGCGCGACGACATCCAAAACTACTACAACTAAGCAATGTACGCAGGAGAAAACAGACTATTACAATTGCGAACCCAAAAAAGAGAAATCTAAAACAAAGTAATCTGAATGCGAAAGAGGCAAACAATAGTTTTGCTTGAGACAAGAGCCTCCATTTGACAATGCTAAAAATGGGGGCTTGTTTTTATGTTGTATTTGACTACATCGGAAGTGTCTGATGTTTTGTTGAATACTAACCGAAAATGGAATAAGAAGCACAAATTCTGCTTTAGATATTTCTGAATGGTATTGTATTTACTGAAATTGTTTATTTTTGCGGTGTAAAAAACGAAAATGTCTACTCATTAGGCTATGAGCAAATGAAATATTCGTCCTTCAAAAAGATAACGATAATATTAATCCATTAAATCCTTAGTACGAGCAAATAGAAAAACGACAAACATTTGACATATAACAGATAGCGTTTATAGCTGTCCTTGAACATCGAATTTTCCACATAAGTCCTCGTACGAGGCATACTTCTCAAGGGCAAGTTTGTAAATGCCGTAATTAGTACGGCGTGGAATGACTTGTTAGAGAAGTAGGGCGTGGAAACCCTTGATGTTCAGGCAAGAAATGAATTCCACGCTTTTTCTATACCCAAAAATTCCAAGCCATGATTACGCAGGAAGCCCCACATATCGGACACATTATCAAGGAGGAACTGGCTCGGCAGGAGCGTACTGTGGCCTGGCTTGCCCGAAAACTGAACTATTCGCGACAAAACATATATCACATTTTTGATTGTCAATGGATTGCGACTGACATTCTTTTGAAAATCTGTGACATAATGGGTTGTAATTTCTTCAAGGTCTATTCCGACTATTGGGAAAACAAGAACCGTAAAATCTGATTTTACACATCCGTAAAACAAAAAGTTTCGCTTATGTAAAATAACTTGTTTCAACATAAATGGTTGACAATCAATTGTTGTTGTTATATTTGCTACGTTAAAATCACGAATTAAAACCGAAGAGGGTAATGGGATATAACTGGGCAAAAAGAAAGATGAAAAAAGCAGTATTACCTATTGCGATTATCGTGTTAGTACTATGTAGTTCGTTTGTATTAAGTGGCCGAAGCAATATCGAAACTGATGCAAACAATCCTCAGTGGAGTTACAATGTTTATGAGAATGGACAAACCGATGATGGTTGGTATCTTAAAATTTCTTATGATTGTGACTGTGATGATCCTGTCGTTGTTAAAATAACTTACTCTGTTAAATATGGTAAAAATGGATCAATAAGAAACGATGAAGAAACAACTACTACACTTTGGAACCGTAGGAATTCTTTGATTATCGGTCATGCAAGTCCTTATTATGATGACAATACTACTAGATATAGATTGAATAGCGTACAACTTATTAAATAATTGTTTAACCAAAAATGACGGCAGCCTTTTCTAATATGACTGCCGTCATGCATATTAGCAACAATACAATGAAAAAAATACTTTTTACGTTTGTGTTGGCCGTTTTCTCGGTCACTTTGTTTGCACAAAACTCTGTTACTTGCAATAAATGTAATGGAAGCGGATCTGTTCGTGTTCAAGCCTCAAGGAACTGCTCTTCATGCAAAGGCACGGGAACTGTGATTGTCAATGAGATTCAAACATGTCCACAGTGTAAAGGCACTACGAAAATGGAAGTTCCGAAAAACGGGGAATTGGTTGAGGTGCCTTGTAATTATTCATTGTGCAGGAACGGTAAAATCACTGTACCCAAAACTGAGAGATGTGGTGCCTGTAGTGGCACTGGCGTTGATAAATATTCCGCCGTGGAAACTTGCCCAAAATGCAATGGCACGGGTAAAATAACGCAGTAATGAAAATTTCAAGCATTATGAAAAGACTGTTATTTCTGATAGCGTTTTGTCTGTCACTATCGACGATATATGCACAGACCATTGATGTTGTCCACTTGAAAAACGGCTTCGATGCACGAGGAACAATCACCAACCGTACCGAAAGCCAAATCATCCTGCAAACCGAAAATGGCCGGACATTGACCATCGACATGAATGAAATTGATTCGATGGAACAGGAAGAAGTTGCTTTTAATCCAAGAGTCCTGATTGGGCGTTGGGCATGCTACAAGGCCAATGGTGAAAGGGATAAAACATACGATATGGTAATCAGTGAAAACGAGGGATTTTATTCGGTGAGTTATGTGTATTATATAAGCTATCTAAGTAATGATAATGCGTTGAAACGGTATCCTTATGACACGCCGAATGCGAATGATTGTACTGAACGAGATCAAGATATTGATGTTGAAAATGGTATGGTGTGTTTTCATTTTTGGCAATTGCAGTACGTGGTTCTTAATTATTCAAAAAGTGAAAGAAGGAGAAGAGTTGCCATTACAAATGAACATAGTGATATCGACCTAAAATACGTTGACGGAAAGTTGAAAGGAAATATTGATCGTACACAATACTATCACGGCTTAAGTTGTGAGGGTTATGATGATCCTGATGATTGCGGAACAATATTTGCTGACGGCCCTGGCGGCAAATGGAATGTTTATTTTGTAAAATACTAGGTATATGAAACAACTAATTGCAATTCTATTATTAGCCTTTTCCCTATCTGCCTATGCAGTTGATGTCGATTTGCTGAAACAATCTCTTGTCGGAACATGGCATTCTTCATATAGTAATGATATTGATGATCCAAGGCAGTTGGATTTCTATCTTGAGGGTAACAATCTTATGGTGAGGTATGTTGCAGATTATTCGATTTCTTCGGACAATAATAAAGTCTTTCATGAATTTGGTGTTTGTTCCGTAAAGGTTAATTATGATGGAACGATAAAATTTGGTCTGAAAAGAACAGGATCAGGATTTGACAGGAGAGACCATGAGATATGGAGAGAATATGAAGAACATTCATATAAGCTATTCTTTGTGGATGGTCAATTGGTTGGCTCGGAAACGTGGGAGCAAAAGTCTTATCTGTGTCAACCTGTGAATGAGCGAGGTTGTGTCAGATTCAAAACTATAGAACAGGCCAAAAGAAGAGGAAAGGTGTCGGCTTTCCCTTTTGGTGACGAACCCTTTACAACACAAGTGAATTTCTACAATAGCGACAAGACAAACATTGAGAGGTTTTATAAGAATGGAGAAATTGACGAACTGTCAAATTGCAATCCGAAAGATTACAAATTTGGATTCTTGATAGGCTCGTGGTATTACGAAGATGGCTACAGAAGAATTAATGAAAGGATGAGGTATAGTAACGATGACTTTCGTATAAAAATATTTGTAAGAGACGGAAATTACTATGTCAAGTACATTTCTTTTGATAATGCTCGGGGTGACAGAGAGTCAGATGTGGTGCAAATTTTCCCCAACGATTATTCCGGAGAGGTTTCATTTTCTTTTACGACCAAACAAAAGTTTATTGGGAAATGTGAAGAATATGAATGGCCTTGGACTTACGTTTTTAAATTTGATGTCAAAAAATACGACAATGAATATCTTGTAGGAACACGAGAGACTACAGAAACTTCAGGTCCAATTAAGGTATGTGACATACCTGAACCTGAGTATTGCGATAATGTCATATATCATAAATTCAGATAATTGCCTATGAAAACTATGAAAAAATGCCTTGTCGTTGTAGTGTTAGTCATTGCTGTGAATTGTGCAATGGGACAACCTACATATCATGATTCGTACGCTGATTATTACTTTTCGCTTGGTTATCAGCATCTGAACCATCCTACAGGAAATTACAACGCTGGTTCGTTCCAAATGGAAGTTTTGTATAGCTTTGCGGGTGGGAAAGCTGGAGTGACTTACGGAAAGGATTATGTTTCATACAGCCCATTTGGTTTGTTGTGGTTTATGCCTGGATTATTTACCGATGGATTAAAAGGTCTATCCGCCCAAGAAGGATTACTGTTTCTTCTTCCTGCTTTTGCCACCATGCAATTCCATATTCCATTGTCTGACCAATTGGAAATCAGTGCTGGATGGGATGCGCTGAAAATCACTAAACTGCAAAACTACAAAGATGCTTTTTATGTTTCTGGTAGCTTGAACGCAGGTTTGAACCTTTTTATTGGTGATGCGTTTTTCATCAATGCATATTACGAATATAATCATTCGCATAATCCGATACTCAAGCTCATGAATCAGTTGGGCCCAATTAACCTTCAACCCACCGAACTCAATGGTCATTCGTTTGGTTTTCGGTTGGGATTTATGGTTTCTTCATTACGTTGATTACTAAAATAACTTTTGCGAATTGAATTTGGCTATTAATTTCTTGCTTCAAGCTAAAAAAACACCTGACTGGTTTTCAGTCAGGTGTTTTTGAAATCCATATTCGGGAAAACCTTACAATTTCTCCATGTTCCGTTTCACGAATTCGCTCAGTTCCTTGCCTTTCAGCAGGTTCTTTGAGAGTTGTGCGAGGTCGTAAATCTGCTGAATCGTGGTGGCGCGTTCCTCTTCGCTCTTGTCCATCAGGCCGGCGATGACCGGATTATTGGCGTTGAGCATCAAGGTGTAGCTGTCGGGCATGGTGCCGTAGAACGACATGCCGCCGTTCAGCTGCTCCATTTCCTTCATGCGGCGCATCCATTCGTTTTGCGTGATTTCGACAGGTGCATCCGTTTCGTTTTCGTTGCTGAATTCAACGTTGAAACGCATCTTGTCAATGACTTTTTCAAACTCAGCCTTGATGGCATCTTTCTGTTTGTCATCGAGTTTCGATTCCTTTTCCTTTTCTTCGGTGACGATGAGCTTGTCGGTCGGGGCGGAGTCGACGCGGGCAAACTGCGTGCGGCCTTCGTTTTTCTCGCCTTCCTTCTGCTCGTAGGCACTGATGAAATGGCTGTCCAGAATGCCGTCCATCATCAGCACGTTGTAGCCGCGTGACTTGGCGTTTTCGATGTTGGTGTATTGGTCGTCGGCATCGGTGGCGTATAGGTAAACAAGGTTCTTGTCCTTGTTGGTCTGCTTCTCCTTGATGAGTTCCTTGTATTCCTCGATGGTGTAATATTTGCCTTCGGTGTCCTTGAAAAGGAAGAATTTTTCGGCGCGTTCGTAGAATTTCGGGTCGGAAATCATACCGTATTCAATGAAAACACGGATGTCGTCCCAGTTCTTTTCGTAGGCTTCGCGGTCTTTTTTGAAGAGTTCTTCGAGTTTTTCGGCGACTTTCTTGGTGATATAGGTCGAGATTTTCTTCACGCTTTGGTCGCTTTGCAGGAAACTGCGGCTGACGTTCAAAGGAATGTCGGGCGAGTCGATGACGCCGTGAAGCAACGAAAGGAATTCAGGCAAAATGCCTTCTACTGAATCGGTTACGAAAACCTGATTGCAATAGAGCTGAATCTTGTTGCGCTGAAATTCGTAGCGGTTTTTCACCTTCGGGAAGTACAGAATGCCGGTGAGGTCGAAAGGATAATCTACGTTGAGGTGAATGTGGAACAGCGGGTCGCCGAAATTCATCGGGTAGAGGACGTGATAAAATTCGTCGTATTCCTCATCCTTGATTTCGCTTGGCGCTTTTTTCCAAAGCGGAGCCACATCGTTGATGATCCATGGCTTTTCAACTTCGCGTGTCTTTGGCTCTTTGGTTGCTGAGCTTGTCGAAGCATCTTTTGCTGAGTCTTCGGAAGCATCGCTTGCTGAGCCTGTCGAAGCATCGTCAACCACTTCTGCGTCTTCAATCACATCTTCGATTGGTTCCTGAACTTTCTTGGTGCCAAACTGAATCGGCACGGGCAGGAACTTGCAGTATTTGTTGAGCAGTTCGCGGATGCGGCCTTCTTCTAAAAATTCCTCATCGCCTTCGGCCACATAAAGGATGACATCGGTGCCTCGGTCGCCCTTTGGGATTTCGTTCATCGTGTACTCTGGGCTGCCGTCACATTCCCAAATGACGCCGTTGTTGCCTTCTTCCTTGCACGATTTGGTGATCAAAGCCACTTTCGAGGCAACCATGAAAGCGGAATAGAAGCCCAATCCGAAATGACCGATGATGTTGGCCGATTCGGCTTCGGTCTTGGTCTTGAACTTGGCGATAAACTCTTCAGCGCCCGAGAAAGCGATTTGGTTGATGTAGCGGTCGACTTCCTCGGCGGTCATGCCTATGCCGCGGTCGCGCACGGTGATGGTTTTCTTCTGCTTGTCGACTTCAACCTTAATGGTAAGGTCGCCGAGTTCGCCTTTAAACTCGCCGGAAGCAGCCAAAGCCTTCAGTTTCTGGCTGGCGTCGACGGCATTGCTGATGATTTCGCGAAGGAATATTTCCTGGTCCGAATACAAGAATTTCTTAATGACAGGGAAAATGTTTTCTGTCTTGACTCCAATGTTTCCTGATTGCATATCTTTGTGTTTTTAGAATTTTCTGCCGCCTATTGGTCAAATAATGTGCCAAGCCGAAAACTGACATTTTGTCGCAAAATTGCTTCCTCTCTTATGTAACTAATCGATAACTTACCGAATGGTAACAAAATTTACTTCCATTTTGGTAACATGAATAGAAAAAGTGTTATCTTTGCGCCTTGATAAATGATAAACTTATGATAAAACGTGAACTGAATCCGTTTAGATACGGAAAACTTGTTGATAATGAGTTCTTTATTGATAGAAATAAAGACCGCTCAATCTTGAAAAACTTATTGGTTTCAGCTACGAATGTCATCTTGATGTCGCCTCTCCGATGGGGAAAATCATCGCTTGTAAAGCAGTCAATGATTGAGATTTTGAAAGAATATTCTGATATAAAAGTGTGCTTTATTGATGCTTTTTCGGTTCATTCTGTGTCGGAATTTTACGGTATTTTCTCAAAAGAAGTGATAAAATCGACTTCTTCTACATGGAAAAACTGGGTGACTTCTGCAAAAAAATACTTCAAGTCGATAAAGCCTGTCATATCTTTGGGAGCGGATCCCATGTCGGATTTTTCACTTTCCTTCGATTTTGATGAGAACGTTCCTGCCGAAACGTCGGAGGTGCTCGAATTGCCTGAAAAAATCGCGGAAGATAAGCAAATCAGGGTGATAGTCTGTATTGATGAGTTTCAGTCGTTGGCGCGTTTGTCCGATTATTCCGTTTTGGAGGATATGATGCGTAGCGTCTGGCAAAAACAGCCCAGTGTTTCGTATTGCCTTTACGGAAGCCAGCGTCACATGATGGAGGATATTTTCAATTCGCCACAAAAGCCGTTTTTTAAGTTTGGACAAAGCATGTATTTAAATAAAATTGCTGAAAGTGAATGGATTACGTTTATTGTGAACGGCTTTATCAGGACGAAAAAAACGATTTCTGAAGAACTTGCAACGCGCATTGCGCAAACGGTTAGAAACCATTCCTGGTATGTGCAGCAATATGCGAGTTGCGTCTGGAATTTTACGCCGAAAGGCAAAAGCGTGACTGAAAATTCGTTGGATGATGCCATGGAGTGGATGATAGAAACGAATCTGCCTAATTTTCAGAACCTTTATGGCGTTTTGACTGGCCCGCAGGTGGGTCTTTTGAAGGCCATTGCAAAAGGCGAAAAGCAACTTTCGTCAGCCGAAGTGATTAAAAAGTACAATCTTGGCAGTTCCGCCAGTGTTGCTAAAAACAGGAAAATTCTCTTGAATAACGATTATATTGCTTCGGTAGGCGAGGGCTTTGAGTTTGTGGACCCTGTCTTTGAGATTTGGTTTCGCCAATATTCGTTTTAAATGTTATTGTCAAAGCTAACATTTGCTATTTTTGTGCGTCATTAAAATTACAAATATGAGAAAGTTATATCTGGTTATGGTCTTCATGTTGCTGAGTCTTGTTTTGTCAGCACAGACCATTTTTGAAGAAGGTTTTGAAACGGGAAACACTGTTGGTCAGACACCAACGGGTTGGATTTGCAACGATGGCGGTTGGAAAGCCGGCATCACTATTCCTGACGACAATGAGGCGCGTGGAAGAAAGCCTCATTCCGGCGACTGGTACATGTATGCCACCTACAACACCGATGTGTGGATTTATAAGGAGATAAATGTGACTGCCGGAAACTACTATCGCGTTTCGTTCTGGTATGCCACTTGGCATGTCGATCATTTCAATCTGGAAGTCAAAGCGGGTGCTAATGCTGCTCCGTCGGCGATGAATGTTTCAGTTTTGCCGCAGATGGTGGTTGCCAATGAGGAATTTGAACAGACTTCAGCGGTGTTTCAGGCGCCAAGTTCAGGTTCGTTCTACGTGGGTTTCCACAGCGTGGCTGACAACGGGCCGTGGTATTTGTCGATTGACGACATCATCATTGAGCAGACCAATCAATACAATTTCTATGCGGAGCAACTCACGCCCGACACGACTGCCTATTTCGGCGAACCTGCCTATTTGCGATTCCGCATCGACAATACGGGACAAGAAAATGAGACGGTGAACTTTGGCAACGTTGGCGATTTGGACTGCACTTTCTATGTTGATGGCGCGCAGGTGCAGAATGTTACGATTCCGTATGCTTCATCGGTTGATGTCGTTGCTGCCGTTACGCTTCCTTTGAATCTGGCTCCAAACCAGGATTTGCATATCCGTCCGGTGCTGACTTCAACGCACAATTCTCACAGTGAGCAACTGGATTTCCTTGTCACGGCTTTAGAGCCTTACAATGATTTCCCGTTGGAAGAAGGTTTTGAACAAGCCTTCCCGCCTTTTGGCTGGCTGAATCAGGCAACAGTCGGGGAGAGGGCTTTTGACCAGATTTCGGAAGGTTCCACGCCTGATGCTTTGCCGCATGATGGCAGTCAGTTCATGGCGCGTTTCTACACCTATACCAATGCGGCTGGCAACAAGGCTGAACTGGTTTCGCCGAAAATGGAGTTGAGCGAAAGCGGCAATATCGTCCGCTTCTGGATATACCGAAACAGTAACCACAACATCAACAAGGCCGACCGTATCAATGTGTATTTCAACACGCAGCCGAATACCGAAGGTGCGCAACTGCTTGGCACTGTGCATCGTTGCACGTTCATGGAACCTGTCATTGCCGATGTCGATGACTGGTACGAATATTCCTATCAGTTCGATTGCCCATCGGATTACGGCTTCGTGATTTTCGAAGGTTGCAGCGAATACGGCTGGAACCTTTACATTGATGATGTTTTCATCAGCAATTCCGCTGTGGATAATAATCCGCCGGTTGTGGTCTCGGTGGCTGGCAATCACGAATATGCCGATACCGAAATGAACCTCACTTTGCGTTTGCGCGATGCTTCGGGAATGCCGAATACCTTGAACGCTACTTATACCATCTGGGGTGTTACGAATAATCTAACCTTCACAAAGTCAAGAGGTAACTATGATTACACGGCAACGATTCCTGCTTACGACAACCACACGCACGGCACAATGATAGTGCAGCTTGTTGACGATTTGGGCAATAGTGCCGATTCGGAGGAAATTCCGATTACTTGGGATTATCAGCGTCCTTTGCTCTATGAACCTTTCGACGAATATGACATCCTCTCCATTCCTGAAGGCTGGTCGCAGCAAGGCAATGAAACCATGTGGCAGTGGTGGGTGCTTGGCCCAACTTATTATACCGATTACGATGAAAATTCGTTTTATGTCGAACCTCATTCGGGAAGCAGACATGCCGTTTTGGAATGGGACGATTATGATAATGCGCCACAGGATCAAACGCTCGTCACACCAACATTGACTATCAATCGCCCGACGACCTTGACTTTCTGGACCTGGGTGCAATATGGTTCACCTTATTATGATCATTATGCAGTCCGCGTGCTCGATTGCAGTGAAGGCACTTGGGAAGACAAATGGGATGCAACCGACTTGCCATACGGCCAAATTAATAAATATGAAGAACCGATTTCCATCAATTTGGATGAGTATCAAGGCAAGAACATCAAGATTGGTTTCCGTGGTTACAACGATTTTGGCGAGTTTTTGGCTTGGGATTGGTTCGTCGATGATGTCAAGGTTGTTCCGACTGACACTACTGATGTGAATGTCAATGAAATGCCTGATTTGAAACTGTCGGTTTACCCGAATCCTACGACTGGAAAAATCCATATTGAATCGGAAAAACGCATTGAAATGTTGCAATTGGTGAGTGTGAATGGCCTTGCCGTTGAAACGAAACGCATGGATTGCTCTTCGCTTGACATGGATTTGTCGGCTTATTCCAAAGGTCTTTATTTGTTGCGCATCGTCACTGCTGATGGTGTGCTGACAAAGAAAATTACCATTGAGTAGGACTCATTTTTCGCTATTTTTGCCGCAAATTTCAAATCATGCAGAATCCGATTGAAAAATTCATGGCGCGTGTGGCGGAATCACTCGAAAAGGGTGATTTCGTCAAAATGACGCTGAGCAAGCCTGCGCAAAAGCACGACGAATTGCGCAATGTGTATGTGAAGCCTGTATTAATAAAAGGTGCGCGCCTTTTCGCTTTCACCTATCGTTACGAGCGACGCGACGAAGTGAAAAACTATGATGCCGTACAGATGCTCGAAATCCTTGCCGAAATGGTGCCGCAGCGTTTGCTGAATGCATCGCTTTTCACTGTAAACGAGGATGTAACCTTGCTTGTTAGCCTGAAAGGAACGGCTACGATGCAGACTAAAAAAGTGCAGGAATGTCGCGAACAGAACCTTGAACACGACAATGTGAAAAACCGTCTCATCAATCCGGCAAATCCTTGGTGGTTCCAGCTGGGACTGACGACGCGCGAAGGCAAGGTGACAGCTGACATGCAGCATAAGTTCAAGCAGATTTGCAAATACACCGAAATTGTTGAAGGCTTGCTGAAGCCGATGCGTTTCGATGGTGCCGTCCGCATTGCCGACATGGGGGCAGGGAAGGGGTATCTCACTTTTGCCTTGCATGAATTCCTGACGCAAAAAATGCATCTTAATGTCGATATGAAAGGTGTTGAAATCCGTCCCGATTTGGTGCAGAAAATCAACGAAATCATCAAGACGGATAATCTGCAAGGCCTTGAATTTGTGGAAGGTGCAATTGACACGTTCAATTTTGATGGTCTCGATGTGCTGATAGCCTTGCACGCTTGCAATACGGCCACCGATGATGCTATTGCTTCGGGCATTAAGGCGGGCGCAAAACTCATTGTGTGCGCACCATGCTGCCACAAGCAAATCCGTCAGGAAATGGAAAAGTCGGGCGTGTTGAATCCGATTACGCAATACGGCATTTTTATGGAACGTCAGGCCGTGATGATAACCGACACCATCCGTGCCCTGATTCTGGAATATTACGGCTACAAGACGCAGGTCATGGAGTTCATCGAAATGGAGCATACGCCTAAGAATGTGCTGATTGCAGGCATCTTCAACGGTATTCCTTCAGAAGCGAAACGCGCCGCCATTGCCGCCCAAATTGCCGATTTGAAACGTCAATACGGCATCCGGGAGCATTTCTTGGAGGGACGGATGGATGTGAATTTTTGATAGGTCAGAATAATGTTCTGTAGTTTTGTGGTGCTGTAATATGTTGATAATTAACGTTATATATTTGTGTAGAGCGTGATGAAGGAATGAGGGTTTATTACCTGATTTTGTCGTTTGGCTTGTCAGTCATTTCTTGAATGGTTTTGGCAAAATTGTCCCATTTGCGTAACTTTATGATAGGTTAGTGTATGAGTTTTGGCTTAAAAGCAGTCATTGATTATGATGGTAGTCTTGTTACCAGAATTTATACACCAGAAAACACCATAAAATCCTCATCGTAAAGATATCTAAGTCTTTCTAGATAATCAGGATTGAAAGTTCCGATTTGTTGGAGGGAATCAATAATTGAATTGATTTCTTGTTCGCCTTTTAAGAAAGTCAGATAGTAGAAATACTGTTTTACTGGAAAATCAATGCGACTTTTTGCTATAGAAGCAGCATCTTTTTCGCAGAGTATTGAGTCAACCGTTTGTCTATTCTCTGTAAGATAAGCGGAAATCTCGTCCATGATTAGATTTATGCAGCTGTCTCGTGAAACCACATCGCCATTTTTATAATACTTCATCGCAAGCAATCTGTTGTGGTAAACATTTTGAAGATAAGGAAATATGATGAATTCTTTTAGGTCAATGGAATCCAAATATAAAATTGCTTTGTCGAATTCGCATTTTTGGGTGAGAATGCTCAGTTTGCGAAAATATAAAATCAAATAAAGTTCGGGCTTTTGACATTCATGCAAAGCTTTGTCAATTACAATTAATGACGAATCCAAGTATGCGGAATCATTTGAATAATAAAACTGCTCATAAAGCATGGCAGAAACTTCATTACACGAATCACAATAAATATCGGTGACGGCTAAGTCTTTTGGTGAGTTTGTGTGATTGCATGATGTTAATGCTATAACAAAGCACATAATCAGTAAATATGTTCTGCTTTTCATGGTTTAAATTGTGCTTGGAATTAGATTATTTGTCATTTGTCAGAGTTTTCAGGAGTTCCAGTGTTGCAGGCGCGATTGTTTCCTTGTGTAACATCTCAGTTCCTCTTTTTGCAGGTGAAATTTCAAGCAGATGTAGTTGATGTCGCGATCGCTCAAATAGGGGATTTCCTTGATGGCGGCTACAAAACCATCCAAGCCGTATAGATTGATGGCGGCAAAGAAATCTTCAGGCCAACCTCTTTCCACAACCCTTTGGGCAACCATGACAGCCATCTTTTGCCAATCGAAATGCTCCATATCATATTCCCAAAACAGATTTGGCGAAAATTTGGCGTCGGGATGCTTCTTGTAGTCTTCGATTTCCATTTGTTTCTACCTTTTAATATGCAAAGATAAGCATTTTTTTCAAAAAAGTTAGAAAAAACGCTTGTGTGTAATGAAAAAGTTGTACTTTTGCACTCGCATTCAGAAATGAATACTGTCGAGTGGTGTAATGGCAGCACTGCAGATTTTGGTTCTGCCTGTCAAGGTTCGAATCCTTGCTCGACAACTTGAAGTGGAAGAAAACCTGCTACTGAGAGTAACAGGTTTTTTTGTTGTATGTTTTGTTTTTCCTGCAAGTCAGGCCCGAATTTTAAGTTTTGAATCTTTGAATTTTTAAATCTTTAATCATTAAATATTTGAATCTGAAATGATTACAGAAGAACAAATTGCCACATTAACTGAAGAAGCCCTTGAAGGAAGCGACCGTTTTCTGGTTGAAGTCAAGGTGAAACCAGGCAATGTCATTGAGGTTTATGTCGACTCCGACACTTCCGTCACCATTGACAATTGCGTGGAAATCAGCCGTTTCATTGAAAGCAAGCAGGACCGTGATGTCGAAGATTACGAACTGAGCGTCTTGTCGTGGGGCTTGAGCGGTGCTTTGCGCATGGATCGCCAAATGAACAAATATCTCGGACAGGATGTGGAAGTCAAGACAAAGGAAATGGGTAAGGTGCAGGGTAAACTGGTTCGTTTTGATGCCGAAACGGTTGAAATCGAACCGGTGAAGAAAAAGGCGAGCAAGAAAAAACCTGTCGTCGAAGGCAACCTCATTTTTGAAAGGAAGGCTGTAGAAATCAAGCCGGCGATTATTTTCTAATTATTTAATAATTAAACAGATAAACAATAAACAAATAAACATATACAATGGAAAATTACAAATTAGTTGAAATCTTTTCCGAATTCAAGGAATTCAAAAACCTCGACCGCGAAGCCATGATGCGTATCGTGGAAGATGTGTTCAGAGGCATGCTCAACAAGAAGTACGAAACCGATACCGAAGAGTTCATCGATATTATCGTGAACGTCGATAAGGGCGACTTCGAAATCTATCACAACCGCACCGTTGTCGATGACGACGAACTGGAAGACCCGCTGCGCGAAATCAAGCTGAGTGATGCCATCCGCATTGAACCTGATTTTGAAGTCGGTGACGATGTTTCGGAAGTGCTGAAAATCTCGAGTTTCGGCCGCCGCGACATTTTGGCTTTGCGCCAGAACTTGCAGACCAAAGTCCTTGAATACGAAAAGGAAAACATTTTCCAAAAGTATAAGGAAAAAGTCGGTGACATGATTACGGCCGAAGTGGCTCACAGCTCGAAGCGCGAAATCGTCGTGACTGATGACGAAGGCATAGAACTCTACATGCCACGCGCCGAGCAGATTCCGAGCGACATTTATAAGAAAGGTGATACCATTCGTGCCATCGTCAAGAGCGTTGAAAGCGTCAATGGTTCGCCAATCGTGATTTTGTCGCGTACTTCCGAAATCTTCTTGCAGCGTCTGCTCGAAGCCGAAGTGCATGAAATCGAGGAAGGCCTCATCACTTTGAAGAAGATTGTGCGTGAACCTGGTCAGCGTGCCAAGGTCGCCGTCGAATCATACGACGACCGTGTCGACCCAGTCGGCGCTTGCGTTGGCCCTAAGGGTGTCCGTATCCATGGTATCGTCCGCGAATTGCGCAACGAAAACATCGACATCATTAACTATACGAACAATCCTACCTTGTTCATTACCCGTGCGTTAAGTCCGGCCAAGATTTCGTCAATCGTTATCAATGACGACAACACGGCTGCCAACGTTTACATGGAAAACGACCAGGTCAGCCTTGCCATCGGTAAGGGCGGTTACAACATCAAGCTGGCTGGCAAACTGACGGGCTACGAAATCGACGTTTACCGTAACAGCGAAGTCAACAATGTTGAGGAAGACGTTGATTTGAAGGAATTTGAAGACGAAATCGACGGCTGGGTCATCGATGCCCTTATCCGCATGGGCTGCGATACGGCTAAAAACGTTTTGGCACATACGCCGGAAGAGGTTGCCAACCGTGCCGACCTCGAAATGGAAACCGTCACCGAGGTGTTCAATATCCTGAAAGCTGAATTTGAATCAGATGCCGAATGATGCTAAGGCATTGTAAATAAACGAGAAACAAAGAAAGAGAAACTATGTCCGACGAATCAAAAGAATTTACAGTTCGATTGTCGAAAGCGGCAAAAGAATTTAATGTGGCGGTGTCGACCATTCAGGAATTCCTCACCAAAAAGGGATTTCAGGTGGATTCTTCACCGAACACAAAGCTCACGAAGGAGATGTACGATCTCGTCGTGAAGGAGTATCAGGGCGAAAAAGAAGTGAAAAACGAAGCCAAGAAATTGGGTAACCTGTCGTATAAGGGAGGTTCTGTTTCCGTTGAATCGGCACTGCAATCGTCAAAAGAAGATGAAGAGGAAGACTTCGGTGATGACGTGTTTATCCGTACCAATACGATAACATCATCGAAGAAAACCGTTAAACCCGTTGAGGAAGTTCCTGCTGCTGAACCCGTTGAGGAGAAGCCGGTCGTTGAAGCACCAAAACCTGTTGAGGAGAAGACTGCTGTTCAGGAACCTAAGGAAGAGCCTGTAAAGGAAGAAAAAGTTGAGGAAAAACAGCAACCGAAACCAGAGGCAAAGGAAGATAATCCTGAACCAAAGGCTGAACCCGCTTCCGATTCTCCTTTCAAGGTTGTGGGCAAAATCGATTTGGATAGCCTGAATACCAAGACTCATCCTGATAAAAAGCATAAGGATCAGGGCAAGAAAAAAGAGGATAAGCAGAAGCAACAGCAGCCGCAGCAACAACAGCCAAAGCAGAAGCAACAGCCGCAGCCTCAAAAGTCTCAGAATCAGCCGCAGCCAAAGCCTCAACAACCGCAAAAGCCTCAGCCAAAACCTGAGCAGAAGCAGGAGGCAAAGGCTGAACCGAAAGTCATTAAGATTGAGGTCAAGAAACTGGAAGGCCCGAAGATTCTGGATAAGATCGAACTGCCTGTCGAGCCTAAGCGTTCAAAAGGCGGTGAGTCTGGTGATGGAAAGAAAAAGAAGCGCAAGCGCATAGCTGGCAAGTTGGAAGGTTCTTCGGAACGTCCAATCGACCCGAAGCAGCAGCAAGGCGGTAACAAACCCGCCAAAGGCCCGAAACCGCAAGGCGGCAACGATGGCGGCAATGCTCCTAAGAAGGGCCAGAAGGATAATCCGAAAGACAGCCCGAAGCCTTCAAAGAAAGATAAGAAAGGCTTCAAGAAAGAGGAAAAGGTTGAATTGAGCGATGAGGAAATCTCGAAGCAGATTAAGGATACTTTGGCCCGCCTGTCGCCAATGGGTAAGTCGAAGACTTCAAAGCACCGTCGTGAAAAGCGTCAGCAGGTGGCTGGCAACATGATGGAGGAACTGGCTCGTCAGGAAGAGGAAAAATCAATCCTGAAAGTCACTGAATTTGTGACTGCCAATGAGTTGGCAACCATGATGAACGTGCCTGTCGTCAAGGTCATTGCAACTTGCATGAGCCTGGGTATGCCTGTATCCATCAACCAGCGTCTCGATGCTGAAGCCCTGTCGGTGGTGGCCAGCGAATTTGGCTTCCAAGTCGATTTCGTGAGTGCTGACGTTCAGGAAGCTATCGCCGAAACGGAAGAAGAGGATAGGGAAGAGGATATGGTGCCACGCGCTCCTGTGGTTACCGTCATGGGTCACGTCGACCATGGTAAGACCAAACTTTTGGACTACATCCGTAACACCAACGTGGTGGCTGGCGAAGCCGGCGGTATCACACAGCATATCGGTGCTTACGAGGTGACGACCGAAAGTGGCAAAAAAATTACCTTCCTCGATACGCCTGGTCACGAAGCATTTACCGCTATGCGTGCCCGTGGAGCCAAGATGACCGACGTGGCTATCATTGTGATTGCTACTGATGATAACGTGATGCCGCAGACCGTCGAAGCCATCAACCACGCCCAAGCAGCCGGTGTGCCTATCGTGTTTGCTTTGAATAAAATTGATAAGCCAACGGCTCAGCCTGACAAAATCCGTGAACAGCTGGCCAAGATGAATATTTTGGTTGAAAGCTGGGGCGGTAAGTATCAGGAACAGGAAATCGCCGCTAAGATAGGTCTGAATGTCGACGCCTTGCTTGAAAAGGTGCTGCTCGAAGCCGAATTCCTCGACTTGAAGGCTAATCCGAATAAGCTGGCCAAGGGAACCGTCATCGAATCGGCTTTGGATAAAGGCCGTGGTTATGTGGCCAAGATTTTGGTGCAGAGCGGTACGCTTCGCGTAGGCGACATGGTTTTGGCTGGCACGACTTACGGTAAGGTCAAGGCCATGTTTAACGACCACAACCAGAAGATACAGTCGGCTGGTCCATCAACACCGGTGTTGCTTCTCGGCTTGAATGGCGCACCTCAGCCAGGTGATGTGTTCAACGTGATGACCGACGAACGCGAAGTGAAGGAAATCGCCAACCGCCGTGAGCAGTTGCAGCGTGAACAGTCGCGCCGTACCAATCCGCACATCACTCTGGATGAAATCGGACGTCGTATCGCCATCGGCGACTTCAAGGAGCTTAACATCATTGTCAAGGCTGACGTGGATGGTTCCGTCGAAGCTCTGTCCGACAGTTTGCTGAAACTTTCCTCTGAAGAGGTTCAGGTCAATGTCATTCACAAGTCGGTGGGTGCCATCAGCGAATCCGATGTCAATCTGGCTTCGGCTTCCAATGCCGTCATCGTGGGCTTCAATGTCCGTCCTACGGTTCAGGCCCGTAAACTGGCCGAGCAGGAAAAGATTGATATTCGTTTGTATTCCATCATCTACACAGCCATTGAGGAAATCAAGTCGGCTATCGAAGGCATGTTGGCTCCTGAAATCGAAGAAGTCATCACTTGCAATATCGAAATCCGCGAGACCTTCAAGATCAGCAAGGTCGGTACGATTGCAGGCTGCATGGTGCTCGATGGCAAGGTCAACCGCAACACTAAAATCCGTGTCATTCGCGATGGCATCGTGATTTACACAGGTGCCCTCGGCTCCCTGAAACGTTACAAGGACGATGTCAAGGAAGTCAGCGCCGGCATGGAGTGCGGTCTGAACATCGAAAACTTCAACGACATTAAGGTCGGTGACATTATTGAAGGCTACACCGAAAAGGAAATAGCCAGAAAACTGTAAATCATTACTATAGCCAATATTAATTATGGGGAAAAGCGAAATCTTTTCCCCATAATTGTTTTTTACGTTTGTGACTGTGAAAAATCGTGTATCTTTGCGCATAAATATGATTAAATAGCGGTTCTGTTGGAATATGGAAACATACGAAAGTCAAAACTTTAAAATACCACAGGAGTCTTCCGACTATAAGACATGTTCTGATTTTGTTATCAATTCGATAGAAGGTATTGTCGAAGAAGCTATAGAAACAGGAAGAAATAAGATTATCCTTAATACAAACCTGAAAAATGGTTTGCCTATGGAGAATATTAACAAAATTGCAGGACCAATTGTTGAGGCTTGGGCAGGCGAATTGTTAGAAACGGTAACAGATGATTCGGATAATCGCTGGAATCTTGTTCATTCCGAATTCTGCCATCGTCTTGATATGGCTGACATTATTCTCCAATTCAAGAAATCCTCAACTTTCGGCTCAGTTGTGACGGCTAATGTCGACTAGAAAGCGACTTCCGAGGATTTCGAAAATTCGGGCAAGTCACCAAATATAACTTCGTTTGCAAGGATAAGGAGTGCCTATGTTGAAGATGCAGATTTCATGTTCGTTATTTTGTCACTCAAACATAGGGTTTATTGCCAGAAAAACATTGTTTCGGGATTGACAGATGGGATTATGGAGGTGGTAAAGTATAATGCGTATGATTTGAAATATATTTCGGAATCCGATTTGAGTTATAATCCGGCATTGGGAACTGGGCAAATACAAATTTGTGACATCCATTATGTTAGTTTGGTGAATAGAACTGCATGGGATTTCTGTAAATTGCTTGATAAGAAATATTTGTCTTCATCAAAAAGGACATTTGACGATTGGTTAAAGCTGGCAAAAAATTATGGTTGGGTGAAATGATAGATATAATTCAAGGTGATTGCATAGAAAAACTGAAGTTGATTCAGAGTAACAGCGTTGATTTGATAGTTGCTGATCCTCCTTATAATCTTGGCAAGGATTATGGAAACGGGAGTGATAGGCAAGAGTTTGATGATTATATGCAGTTTTCAAAAGATTGGCTTTCGGAATGTCATCGTGTATTGCGTGATGATGGCACGATCTATGTCTTTGTGGGATTCAGATTCATTTCCTATTTGTATCAGATTATGGAAAAGGATTTGAAAGTGAATTTCGTGAATTGGATTTGCTGGCATTATACGCAAGGAACAGGGAAGACTAAAGGCTTTTCGCCTCGACATGATGATATTTTGATGTTTTCAAAAACATTAAATTACAAATTCAATAATGATGATGTCCGCATACCTCAAAAGTATTACAGAAAAATAAATAATATGAGAGGTGCCAATCCTGGCGATGTCTGGGAAGTGTCACATATCCATTATTGTCAGAAAAACAGACAGCCGCATCCGACGCAAAAACCAGAGGCTTTGGTCGAAAGGATGGTGCTTGCATCAAGTAATGAAGGAGATATGGTCCTTGACCCGTTTTCTGGTAGCGGGACAACGCTTCGCGTTTGTCAGCAATTGGAAAGAAATGCGGTGGGCATTGAATTGAATGAAACGTATGTTGAACTTGCAAAAGAACGCTTGAACAGCCCTTTTGTTGGATTTGATAGCATTGATGAAAGAATGCTCCGCGTGCCAAATGATTTGAATGATGCTAATGTCAGAATGGAATATGTGATGAATCATATAAAATGGTTCTTAAAAAACCATCCTGATAGGATTGACGCTTTTTTGGAAGAAGTCAAAAACAAATATGGCGTCAACGAAACCCAACAAATAGTTATGGCAAGACGAGGTAATCTGATTGTCCAAGGCTCCCTTTTTGATTGATGATGATAGAAATATTGCGTTGTAAATAGTTCATTTCCAGCTTCGCCTTTCAAGAAACTCATTTACCATTTCGCAAAACTCATCTTCGCTGAGTGGTTCTTCGCTGGAGCCTTGCGCTGCACTTCGGCAGTCGTTTCTTTTCAGTGTCCTCCAAAACGGATTATTGGCCTTGATGCTGGCTTGCCTTTCTGCTGGCAGCGTCCTCATGTCGCACATCATGTGGTAATGGATGGCCTCGCGTTCATCATCGGTAAGCGGGAAATGTGCATATTTCTCAATCATGAAAACCGATTTTTCGCCATCACGCCCGTGTCCCGTGAAACCGTAGGTGTTGCACAAGTCGTGTAGCAGCGTTACGATGACCCAGCTTGAAAGTTTTTCGGGATTTTTGTTTCCTAAGCTCCACAGCATCACCTCCATACAGTGCTGCGCCGCACCGCCCGAGTAGTGATGATGGGAATAACTTCTGGCCTTGAAAAATCCGCATTTATCCACAAAACGTATCAAAGGCTCAACGTCGCGATGCTGCTCATCAGCCTTGAAAGCGTTGCGCAAAATGATGCCGTAGGCCTTTTTGATGATCCGTTTGGTGTCGTTGCTTAATGTCATGACATTTCGTTTTTTGATGCAAATTTACCTCTTTTTTGCAAAAGTTGCAACTGTGTCTTCTTGTTCTGACTGGAGTGTCGAATGCCAGTTCGTGGTAGGCGGGGCAGCGTTCGCCAAAGAGACGGAGATTTGATCTTCACGAAGTTGTGTTTATGCCATATTTCCTGAAGGTCAAGTCTATGGGCTGGCCGTGCGTTGAGCCGATTATCTTGTCCTTGAACTTTGGCTCCTTTCTTTCAAGTTATCATTGTCGGGGTGAAAAACGGATGACGGATATAACAGGTAAGATTTTGTCGTGTCCCAATCTGTTGGTATGTAGAGACGCAAGGATGTGCGTCTATACGTTCCAAAAAATATGCAGTCGCTATGATGGATTAAAACAGCGTGGGCTTGCGTTCCCCACACAATTCGTGGGCACCAATAACCATGATTAATTCATAGAACCTCCCACAGCTCGGCTTTTGAAAATACAACAAAACAGAAGGCAATCCGAAATGGGTTGTCTTCTGTTGGACCTTAAATAAGAAATAGAAACGGCTTCTAATTTTAATATTCGTCAGAAACTGTAAGTTTTTTTCTGCCCTTGGCTCTTCTTCTGGCTAATACCTTGCGGCCGTTGGCAGTTGACATTCTTTCTCTGAAACCGTGCTTGTTTCTGCGTTTTCTGTTCGATGGTTGAAAAGTGCGTTTCATTTTCGTATATCTATTTTATGTTCTTACAACTATATTACCCCTTGTTTTGGGACTGCAAAAGTACAACTTTTTTCAATAGCACCAAATCTTTTTTGAGAAAAATTTAAAAAAGGCGAAATCCGAAGATTCCGCCTCCTTTTTTGTTGAAGTTGAAACTTATGCAAGTGTCTCTTTTTCAGGAATGTTCTTCAAGGTCTCGACGATGAAATCCCAGAATTTCGGAACGCTTTCGATGAACAGGGCTTCGTCTGGTGAGTGTGGGTGAACGAGGGTCGGGCCGAAGGAAACCATGTCCCAATGCGGATATTTCGAACCCAAAATGCCACATTCGAGGCCTGCATGGACGACCATGATCTTGGCATCGGCACCGAATTTAGCCTTGTAGACTTCCTTCATGGTGTGTAGGATTGGAGAGTTGATGTTCGGCTTCCAGCCTGGATAATCGCCAGTGGAGTAGGCCTCGGCACCATTGTCGGTGAGGTTCTTGCGGATTTGTTCGGCGAGTTTGTCCTTTGCGGCATCAACTAAGCTGCGGGTGAGGCAAGCCGTGATGATTTTGCCGTCTTCCATCTTGATGGTGGCCAGGTTGCTTGAGGTTTCGGTTGTGCCTTTAAAGTCGGCTGACATGGCGATGACACCATTAGGATATTGGGCGATGGCGCGGAAGAAGTTGTCCTGTGTCTTCACATCAATGACTTGTTTTGGCATTTCGGCTGGTTCGCACAAAATGGCAAGTTCAGGTTCGATGCCAGCGAATTGTTCTTTTGTGATGGCTTCGAATTCGGCAGCGTAGGCTTTGAATTGTGCTTCTTTGCCGGCTGGCACGACGACGATGGCCGTGGCTTCTCTTGGAATGGCGTTGCGAAGGCTGCCGCCGTCGATGCATGCCATGCGGAGACCGTATTTCTCGGCTGCCATCAGCATCATGGCGTTCAGGACCTTGTTGGCGTTGGCGCGGCCCAAATTGATGTCCATGCCTGAGTGACCGCCCTTCAGGCCTTTGACAAACAGTCTGTAGGCTACCATTCCGGCAGGAACGGCTTCAAATTGAGGCGTGAATGTGCCGATGGTATCGACGCCGCCAGCGCAACCTACGTAAAGTTCGCTTTCGGTTTCGGAGTCCATGTTCATCAGGATGTCGCCGTTGAGCATCCCTGACTTCAGCAGGTTGGCGCCTGTCATGCCGGTTTCCTCATCAATGGTGAAGAGGGCTTCGATTGGGCCGTGTGCAATGTCGGTCGATTCGAGTACAGCCATGGCTGCAGCCACGCCCATGCCGTCGTCGGAACCAAGGGTGGTGCCGTTGGCTTTCACCCAACCGTTTTCGATATGGGTTCCAATCGGGTCGTTTTCAAAGTCGTGAACCTTGTCGGCGTTCTTTTGCGGAACCATATCCAAGTGTGCCTGAAGGATGACACCTTTGCGGTTCTCCATGCCTGGTGTGGCTGGCTTGCGCATGATGACGTTGCCTAATCCTGGTGCGACGCAGTCGTCGACGATGGTCTCAAAACCGTGTTCTTCACCCCATTGTTTCATGAAGGCGACAACTTTTGCCTCTTTCTTCGATGGACGAGGAATCTGAGTCAGGCTGTAAAAGTTCTTCCAAATGCCATTCGGCTGTAAATCTTTAATTTCGCTCATATTGCTATTTGTTTATGTGTTGTTATGTCTTTAAAATCGGTTGCAATTTTACATTATTTTTCCGAATTATGAAATAAAAACTTTCACCTTTATTAATATAGTTGTTCCCGAGTGATTAAAAATTGCGTACTTTTGCAGCCAAATTATTTGCAACGATGAAAAAGTATTTACCGATTTTATTATTGATGTTGCTCGCCATTGCAGGCTGCAGCAGAAAACCTGCCGAGTACAAAATGAGCGTTGAAGGCAAAGACATTATTGAAAATACCGATGCTTTCACTTCCGAAGTCTTGAAAAATGGTCCGAAATATTCTGCCGAGGACTGGGAATTCGTTACCGTGCAGTTCGGCATGATGTGCAAGGACTATAAGGAAAACGAATGGCGTCTGTTTGAGGCCGACCGCAACCTCTATCAGCAGGCTCGCGTGAAGTACATTCAGGCCATTGATGCCACCAACAACCCTGAACTGCAGGCTGCAACAAAGAAACTTTTCAACGACATTTTTCAAGTGAATCAGTGATTTCCTGATTTTTGAGACAAAAATCAAGCGGAAGCTAAATCTTAGCCTCCGCTTTTTTTATTGTTAGTTGAATGATTGCAAGTCGGTCAGTTTCTTGTAGATGCCTCCCAAGGCAATCAGCTCGTCGTGTTTGCCTCGTTCAACGATTTGACCTTTTTGCAGAACGATGATTTCATCGGCATATTGGATGGTCGAAAGACGGTGGGCAATGACAATGGAAGTGCGCTGCTCCATGACTTTTGAGAGCGCATCCTGCACAAGTCGTTCAGATTCAGTGTCTAACGATGAAGTGGCTTCGTCAAGGATGAGAATTGGCGGGTTTTTCAAGACGGCGCGGGCGATGCTGAGACGCTGGCGTTGACCACCGGAAAGGTTCATGCCTCGGTCGCCAATCAGCGTGTCGTAACCATGTTCCATAGTTGAGATGAAATCGTGAGCGTTGGCAATCTTGGCCGCTTCGATGACGGCTTCGCGCGATACGTTTTCCATGCCGAAGGCTATGTTGTTGAAAACCGTATCGTTGAACAGGATGCTTTCCTGTGTCACGATGCCCATCAAGCCGCGTATGTCGCTGATTTTGTAGTTGCGTATGTCGTGGCCGTCAATCAGGATTTGTCCTTCGCAAACATCGTAAAAACGAGGCAGCAAGTCGGCCATGGTCGATTTGCCGCCGCCGCTTTCGCCAACCAGGGCAATCAGTTTTCCTTTACCGATGTTCAGGTTGATGTCTTTCAAAACATCGTCCTTGTTGTAGCGGAAAAACACGTTTCTATACTCGATGTTTTGCTTGAATTCATTGATTCTGATCGGGTTTTCCTTTTCGGTGATGACTTCTTCTGCATCGAGAATTTCAAAAACGCGCTCAGCAGAAGCAATGCCTTTCTGCACGCAATAATAGCCTTGCGAGAACGATTTTGCTGGCGAGATGATTTGTGAGAAGACAACGATGTAGGTCACGAAATCGGCGGCACTAATGCTGCTGTTTCCGCCCAAAATCAGTTGTCCGCCAAACCACAGGACGATGATGACAACGATTGCCGAAAGAAATTCGCTCATGGGCGAACTCATGTCGCGTTTGCGCTGCACGCTGCGAAGCAGTTTGGAATAAGTGCTGTTTTGTTCCTCGAATTTTTCGGAAGAATACTGTATTGCATTGAATCCCTTGATGATGCGTAATCCGGAAATGGTTTCTTCGATGGTCGAAATCATGCCGCCGAGTTGTTTCTGGTTTTCTTTCGATTCCTTTTTCAGCATTTTCCCAACCTTGCCGATTAGTAGGGCAGCAAGTGGCAAAACAGCTAATACGAAAAGCGTGAGTTTTGGGCTTAGGCTGACCATGAAACCGAAATAGACGATGATAGTCAAAGGCTCTTTGGTAAGCATTTCCAAATAGTTCAGGATTGAAATTTCAATTTCCTGGACATCGGTTGTGATGCGTGCCATGACGTCGCCTTTGCGTTGCTTGCCGTAGAATGAAAGCGGCAAAATAAGAATCTTGTTGTAAATGTCGCGTCTCAAATCGTGGACGGCTCCTGCACGGATATTTGCCATGAAATAGCAAGCCAAAAAACGTCCCGTGTTACGGAGCAGGAATGAAACTAAGAGAACTAAGCAAATGAAAACCAAGGCATAATAATGGCCATGTTCGATAATCAGATTGCTCATAATGTAATTGAGGTATTGCAGCAGAAATTGCGAGTTGAGGGCAAATTCCGGCTTTGCAACGGCTTCAATGGCATTGGTGGTGAAAAGCAGGTTGAGGAATGGCACAACCAATGCGAATGAAAACAGGGAGAAAAAAATCGCCATGAGATTGAACACGATGTTCAAAATCACAGATGCCCAGTAAGGCTTGACGTATGTGAGGACGCGGGTGAATTTTCTTTTGGCCATGACTTTTAGGCTTTTGGACAATTTAACTCTTTTGACTTTTGGATGATTTGACTTTTGAACGATTTGACAATTGGACTCTATTGACTTTCTTACATCTTTTCTTCATTCCTCCTAACTTCTAATTTCTCACTCCTAACTATATCAAATCGTAAATCCGGTATAGTTTTCCGGCGTGATGGCTCTCAACTCTTCCTTAATGGATTCGCTGATAGGCAATTCGTTGATGAAGTTGTCGATGCTTTCCTTGTCGATGTGCTTGTTGGTGCGGGTGAGGCCTTTCAGCAGTTCGTAGGCGCCTTCGATTTGTTCGCGGCGAAGGACGGTTTGGATGGCTTCGGCGACAACGGCATAGTTCTGCTGCAAGTCGAAACGGATTTTGTCTTCATTGAGAAGCAGTTTGTCCAAGCCTTTCATCAGCGATTTGATGGCAATCAGCGTGTGAGCCAAAGGAATGCCTATGTTGCGGGTGACGGTGGAGTCGGTAAGGTCACGCTGCAAACGGCTGATAGGCAGCTTGCTGCTGAGGTGGTTGAAGATGGCGTTGGCCATGCCGAGGTTGCCTTCGGCGTTTTCGAAGTCAATCGGGTTCACCTTGTGCGGCATGGCTGACGATCCGACTTCACCAGCCTTGATTTTCTGCTTGAAGTATTCCATCGAGACGTACATCCAGATGTCGCGCGATAAATCAATGAGTATGGTGTTGATGCGGCGCATGGCATCGAAATAGGCGGCCATGTTGTCGTAGTGCTCGATTTGTGTTGTCGTTTGCTGGCGCTTGAGTTTCAGGCTCTTTTCGACGAATTTCTTGGCGAAGGCTGGCCAATCGGTGTCGGGATAAGCCACTTTGTGGGCGTTCATGTTGCCGGTGGCACCGCCGAATTTTGCCGTGAACGGAATGTTATTCATCATTTTCATCTGATCGTTCAGACGCTCGACAAAGACGTAGATTTCCTTGCCCAAATGGGTCGGGCTGGCTGGCTGACCGTGGGTGCGGGCCAGCATCGGAATGTCTTTCCACGTTTCCGCCATATCATCCAGCTTTTCAATAAGGTCTTCCAATGCGGGACGGATTACGAGTTTGTGGGCTTCCATCATCGAAAGCGGAACAGCCGTGTTGTTGATATCCTGCGAAGTCAGGCCGAAATGCAGAAATTCCTTAAATTCAGAAAGTTCCATTTCGTCGAAACGGCGTTTCAGGAAGTATTCGACGGCTTTCACATCGTGGTTGGTTTCCTTTTCTATTTCCTTGATTTCTTCGGCATCTTCAAGCTGGAACTCTTCGTAAATGGCGCGTAAGTCATCATAGTCGCCGTTGAACTTTTCCAATTGAGGCAGCGGAAGTTCGCAGAGCGAAATGAAATATTCGACTTCGACCATGACGCGGTAGCGGATCAAGGCAAATTCTGAGAAAAAGTCGTCCAATTCGACGGTTTTTGAACGGTAACGTCCATCGATGGGTGATATGGCGGTAAGTGGTGAAAGATTCATTATACCAAAAGTTGAGCAAGTTAGACATTAAGTGATGGGTGATGGGATGAGAATAACCCATCACCATTCACCCATCACCCGTAACTATATTTATTTCATCAGTTTGTTATCGGAACCCAAAACGTTGACAATCTTGTGAATATAGAGCTTCTTCATATTGTCGCGGGCAGGGGTGAGGTACTTGCGCGGGTCGAATTCGGCAGGTTTTTCGGCCAAAGCCTTGCGGATGGCTGCGGTCATAGCGAGACGGCTGTCGGAGTCGATGTTGATTTTGCAGACTGCTGATTTTGCGGCCTTGCGCAATTGGTCTTCAGGAATGCCGACGGCAGCCTTCAGGCAACCACCGTATTGGTTGATGGTGTCGACTTCTTCCTGCGGCACTGATGATGAGCCGTGAAGGACAATCGGGAAGCCAGGTAGCTGTTTTTCAACGGCTTCAAGCACATTGAATGCCAATGGCGGCGGAACCAGACGGCCAGTCTGTGGGTCGACGGTGCATTGTTCGGGCGTGAATTTGTATGCGCCGTGTGATGTGCCAATGCTGATGGCCAGCGAGTCGCAACCTGTCTTGGTGACGAAATCGATGACTTCTTCAGGCTTCGTGTAGTTGCTTTCGGCAGCCGAAACTTCTTCTTCAACGCCGGCCAAAACGCCGAGTTCGCCTTCGACGGTGACATCGAATTGATGTGCATATTCGACAACTTTTTTCGTGAGAGCCACATTTTCATCGTATGGCAGTGCCGAACCGTCAATCATGACGGATGAGAAGCCCATATCGATGCACGATTTGCAGAGTTCGAATGAATCGCCGTGGTCGAGGTGCAGCACGATTTCAGGATGAGCGCACCCCAATTCCTTGGCGTATTCGACGGCGCCTTCAGCCATGTAACGCAGCAAAGTCTGGTTGGCGTAGTTGCGTGCGCCTTTCGAAACTTGCAGAATGACAGGCGATTTGGTCTCAACAGCAGCCATGATGATGGCTTGCATCTGTTCCATATTGTTGAAGTTGAATGCAGGGATAGCATAACCGCCGTCGACTGCCTTTGCGAACATTTCACGGGTGTTCACAAGCCCTAATTCCTTATAACTTACCATAGTTTTCAAATTTAGTGTGTGCAAAGATAGTAATTTAACTTGTGTTGAGTCTTATTTGTGATAAAAATCCATTAAAAAGAACGTAGAGATATTCTGCCGAGCATTCCTGCGTTCCGAATTGTGAGCAAATTCTCTTAATTTCAAGTTTTCTCAGCTCCTTCGACATGCTCCGGGAATTGATTACTCATAGTCCCTAACTCCTCACTTAACTTGTCATTCCATCAAGGTTGAGCGCTTTATTGTAGCCGTTGTTGACAATCTCACTGCTGACCAAGCGGCCAAGTGCATCAATGATTCACAAGGTGGCCTGATTTAAATGTCATCGATAGTCAGATTGCCGTTGCTGATGAAAGCGAAGTTGCCTGATGAGCTTGCCGAAACGGCATCATGGTTCATGCCGAACACCAGTTTGAAGTGCGAGGCGTAGTCATCGGTTTTGGCTGTGAATGTGTAAGTCTGTCCCAGTGTAGAGTCGTTTTGCAAAATGCTACAATTGTTTGAAAATCAAATTAATGATGTTATTCAGCATCATGTTTGAATTATCGTATTGTGGAGCTTGTAAGGTGCTGCAACCTTTCAGCAGCCGCTCGGTTTGAGCGATTATTTCCGTGTCTAAGCAGTCGGAGGCAATCTGAATGTCATCGATTGTTTTTTCCGCTTCATTGATGTGGAGCGAAATTTCAACGGCACCCCAGTCGAATTGGGCACGCTTGGTGGTTTTGAAATGCTCCCAGCGGGCGAAAAGGAAATCGAAAGATGAAATGCGCTTTGCGGTGGCTTGCACTTCTTCGTTTTGCGACAATGTTTCAAAATCGAGCATGACAGGTGTGCCGCCGTAGATTTCCCCAAATGAATGAATCAGCGGCTCCTTGATGTTTTCGGAAGTGAGCTCAGGAACGGCTTCGCTCAGATTGATGACGCGGCTGCTGACGCTTTTCACACCGTGTTTTTGCAGTTTTGCCTGATTGACAGTAAGATAACGCATCATTTTTTCACCGTCGGTTTTAATAAGAATGGTGCCGTGGTGAAGGTTGTTGTTGCCTTTTGAGAAAGCGTTGCCCGAAAACTTGCGACCTTGGTAGGTGAGGTCGTTTCTGCCGGAAATCTCGGTTTTCAAGCCGTAATTTAGTAAAGCATCTTGAATTACAGACAGTTGCTTGCGAACATCGTAGTTCTTGCGGTTAGCGACGAAAGAAAAGTTGATGTTGCCGAGGTCGTGGTAGACTGCGCCGCCTCCAGTGCCGCGTCGCATGACATGGCCGCCTTCGTCAAGGAGCATCTTGACATTGCACTCGGAATAAGGGTTTTGGTTGTAACCGATGACGACGGTCTGTTGGTTTTTCCAAAGGTACATCGTAATGATGTCTTCTTCCTGATGGTCAACGAGATAGGCTTCGACCGCGCGGTTCAAAAACGGGTCGTATTGTGTGCTGATGATGACTTGCAGTTTTGGCATAAGGAGCAGTTTAAATGAAAAAAGCCCGCTTTTCAGCGAGCTTGGTAGTCTCTCCGGGATTTGAACCCGAGTTACCAGGATGAAAACCTGACGTCCTAACCAGACTAGACGAAGAGACCACTTGGTTTGTCTTGCAGCCCTTATCGGTTTGTTTGACGGTGCAAAAGTAGGCAAAAAATCAATACGCGCAAGAAAAAAATGAAATTATTTCTGAAATATATTGTAAGTTGTTGTTTTTAAGTTGAATAAATTTCTTGCTATTCGAATGTCAGCGATACCTGAAACATCTTGTTGCGCAATTTGTCAATAGGAGCGGTGTAGATGAAAGCTTCGTTTTTGACGACATTTAGGATTCCATAGCTCATTTTCACTTCTACACCCATCTTGAACCATTGGTTGTAAATGTCGAATCCAGCGCCGACTTCCAAGGCGCAGTCGAAGCGTTTTGTGACCAGATTGTTGATAGCAGTTGTGATATTATGGTCTTGATCTTCGATGTCAATTTCATTTTTCTTCTGCGAAGCCAAGTCAAGGCGCGGATTGATGCCGCCCAGAAGGTAGGCACCGACATTGTTCAAACGCTTTGAACGGTATTTTATTTGCAACGGAAATTCAACGAAAGTTGAGAAAATAGGCTTGCTGATGGAGTCGAGACGCCGCTGACCGTTTTTGCCGGCAATGGCGATGGCGTAGTCGATTCTTCTTTCGCCAAAGCTGAGGGAAGGAATGAATCTCAAATCGAAATATTTGCCTAAGCGTTTGCTGCCAATGATACCGACGGTAAAGCCTGGAACGGTTTGCGTCTCAATATTGTAGACGTAAAGACCTTGGGTTTCATCGGGATTGAAAGGGCCTGCTGGCCATTGGTTTGGCGCGTGCGGAATGTTTTGGTAGCCTTCAACGGTCTTGATGGTGTACATCATGGAATTGAATCCCAAAAGGAAACCGAAATGGTAAGGTTCGTTTTCGTAATTTGCAAGGTATCTGACGGCTCTTCTTTGGGCTTGTGCGTTGCTAATGCCGGCTGCCGTTATCAATAGGGCGATGACGATTATTCTGAATGCTTTTTTCATGTCAGTCAAACGATGATTTTCGCGGTTTATTGTTTGAAATAAGTCTGCAAAACTATAAAAAAAGGTCGAATTATTGTTTCTCAATGCAATATAATGTGGCAATTCCACCGGAAAGACTGCATTTTTTGCGGCATTTGAGGCCGTAACGGCTCAATAATATAATAAAGGTGTCGGGCGATGGAAATCTGGAAACGGAATCGGGTAGGTATTGGTAGGCCGATTTGTTTCTTGAAATGGTTTTGCCGATTAAGGGCAGGATTTTGTGAAAATAGAAACCGAATAGGGTCTTGAAAAGGGGCTGGGTAGGTGTCGAAAATTCCAAAATGGCAATGCAGCCTCCTTTTTTGACAACACGTTGCATTTCTTTGATTCCTTTTTCTAAATCCTGAAAGTTACGGACACCGAAAGCGATTGTGATGGCATCGAAACTGTTGTTTTCAAAAGGAAGATCGCACGCATCGCCTTGATTTAATGTGATTTGTTGTTCAAACTGCCTTGCGTTGACTTTTTCTTGTCCGAGGTTAAGCATCTTTTCCGATAGGTCGATGCCGGTAATTTTTGCCAGTGGACATTTCCGTGCTAATTGTATGGCAAGGTCAGCTGTGCCTGTGGCAAGGTCCAGAATGGTCTTTGGGTTGTTTCGGGCAATGAAACGGGCGGTTTTTCTGCGCCAGATTTTGTCGATGTGGAAGGACAGAAGATGGTTGAGAAAATCATAATGCGACGCGATGTCGTCGAACATCTCTGTAACGTGCTTTTGGTCAGGCATTTGTGGCGTATATGCTTTTGACTTCCAAACGGAGCTTTTCCTTGTCGATTGGAACGACGCCGACTTTTTCGCAAACCAAGCCTCCCGCAATGTTCGAAATGGCGGCAATGTTGAATGGATTTTCACCTGCCACAATGCAAAGCGAAGCTACGCTGAGAACCGTGTCGCCGGCACCTGAAACATCCACAATGTCGCGCTGATGGGCTGGAATGTGATGAAATTCAGTTGTTTCTGTATTTGCACGGATAATGATGCCTTTTTCCGAAAGCGTGGTCATAACCATTTCGCATTGCAACAGTTCTTGAATCTTTGCCGTGTTGCTTTCAATGCTGTTGTTGTCTTCGGCAGCCAGACCTTCGCGCAATTCCTTTGCATTCGGCTTGAAAAGCGTCACGTTTTTGTAGGCGAGGAAATTTTTCTTTTTCGGATCGACGACAACGGGAATGCTTTTTTCTCGGGCTAAGGCGATGGTCGCTTCAATCAGGCTTTGGGTCAGCACGCCTTTGTTGTAATCTTGAAGGATGATACAGTCGATTTTTTCTGATTGAACCGTTTTGTTGATGATGGCGGTCAGTTGTTGCTGTTCCTCATCTGTCAAGTCAAAAGTGTCTTCTTGGTCGATGCGCATCATCTGTTTGCCGTTGCTGATGATTCTCTCTTTGAGAGTGGTAGAGCGGCAGCCGCTTTGTGCAATGTGATTTGTTTCGAGGCCGTTTTCGTTGAGCAGCTGAAAGAATTTCTTTCCTTTTAAATCGTTTCCGATGACGGAACAAATGTAAGGTTCTGCGCCTAAAGCCTTGATGTTCAATGCAACGTTGGCGGCTCCTCCTAAACGGTTGTAGCGTTTCCTGACATCGAGAACAGGAACGGGTGCTTCGGGCGACATTCTTTCGACAACGCCTTCCGTGTAGGCGTCAATCATTACGTCGCCGATAATCATGACACGCATTCCGTTGAATGATGCGAAAAGCCTGTCAATATGTTCGGAAGTGATATTCATGCTGAAAAACAAGCATAGAGGTTTCCCCCTATGCTTGTAATAAATGATGTGATTTTTTTAATGCAGTTTAGCCAAAGCAGCCTTGATTCTCTTGACGGCTTCGATGAGTTTGTCTTCGGAAGTTGCGTAAGAGAGGCGGATGCAGTCGTCGTTGCCGAAAGCGTTACCAGCCACGCAAGCCACGTGGGCGTTGTAGAGCAGGAACATGCAGAGGTCATCGCTGCCTTTGATGGTGGTTTCGCCATCGGTCTTGCCGTAGTACGACTTGACTTCAGGGAACACATAGAAAGCACCGGCAGGCATGTTGCATTTCACGCCTGGGATTTCGTTCAGCATGTCGTGGAGCATATCGCGGCGTTTGCGGAATGCTTTCAGCATAGCCTGGATTTCAGGTGAGTTGTCAGGATTGAGTTCCATAGCTTTCAGCGCAGCGGCTTGTGCGATGGTGCAGATGCCCGAAGTGTATTGGCCCTGAATCTTGTTGGTGGCCTTGACGATGGCTTGTGGAGCGGCAATGTAGCCGATTCTCCAGCCTGTCATGGCATAGCCTTTGGCAACGCCGTTCACGATGACCATACGGTCTTTCAGTTCGGTGAACTGACCCATGCTTTCGTGCTTCTGGTTGTACTGGATGTATTCGTAGATTTCATCGGAAATGACGATGATGTTCGGATGTTTTGCCAAAACGCCGGCGATGGCGGCAAGTTCAGCCTTTGTGAAGACGGAACCGCTTGGGTTGCAAGGCGTGTTGATGATGAAGGCCTTGGTTTTAGGCGTGATGGCTGCTTCCAACTGTTCGGCAGTGATTTTGAAATCGTGTTCGATGTCGGTCTTGATGATGACAGGAACGCCGCCGCCCAATTTCACCATTTCAGGGTAGGAAACCCAGAATGGGGCAGGGATGATGACTTCGTCGCCGTTGTTGAGGATGGCGAGGAAAGTGTTGGTGATGGCTTGCTTGGCACCGTTCGAAATGATGATTTCGGTGTCTTTATAGTCCAAGCCGTTGTCTCTCTTCAGCTTTTCGGCCACGGCCTTGCGCAGTGCAGGTGTGCCAGGTACTGGAGGATAGTGTGTGTCGTTGTTGTTGATGGCGTCGATGCCGGCTTGTTTTGCTGATTCAGGAGTGTTGAAATCAGGTTCGCCGATGCTGAGGCTGATGACGTCGATACCTTGAGCCTTGAGTTCGCGGCTCTTGTTGGTCATGGCTAAAGTTGCTGATTCGGCCATGTTTAAGACTCTGTCTGATAAAATGATTTCGCCCATGTTTGTTTATTTGATTGTTGTTTAATCGATTAGTTGTTGATTTTGACTTTTGGACACTTTGACATTTAGACTGGTTGACATTTGGACAAAAAGTCTTTCTGAAAAGCTATCCGATTAAGTTATCGCAGAGTGTGATGGAATCATCTCTTTGAAACTTGTTTGCAAAGGTAGGTCTTTTTTTGATAGGAAGACCAAAAGGCATTTTTTTTTGCGGATAATCGGGTTTTATTTATTGCCAGTAAACAAATCGTGCCTGTCGTTGTCAGTTCTTTACGATTTTCCTTTCAATCAAAGTTCCTTTGTCGCTTGTTATGCGCACCAAATACATTCCGCTTGCTGCATTGCACAGGTCGATTTCTGCTCGGTCGCCTGAAATCATTTGAGTTCTGATAAGTTGTCCTTGAGCGTTATAAACTTCTATCTTGTCGATGTCTTCACCTTTTATAGTAAAGATGCCATTGGTAGGGTTTGGATAGAGCGAGATTTTAGTCATTTCATGGTCATCGACACCCAAGCCACTGAAAATTGCTCTGAGGTAAGTGTCTTTGCTTAAAGTGAATGTGTAGGGGTTGTCATAAGAAACAATCTCATTGTTGATTGTCCAGTGAAGGAAAGCATAGCCCTCTGAGGCCACAGCTTCAACAATGGCATCATTTTCACAATCGGGTTCTTGGATTATGTTGGCAGTTCCCATTGTGGAAAGATTTGTTTTGACAATGAGACGATAGGGCTGATTTTGTTGGTAGTTAGTGAATCGGCTCCATCCATCCGTTGTTTGGTATGCTTCATAAGCACAATAGGGAACTTGGATTGGCAAATCGGAGTTTAATCCTTCAAAGGCATTTGTTCCAAGAACAGGAGGCTCATTGCAATTTGCTTTGATACAGCTAAAAGCACAATCTTTAAAAGCATCGCCTTCAATTTTTTCTACAGAATTCGGCAGGATTAAATCGCCATTGAAACCATTGCAATTTAGGAAAGCTTCGCTTCGAATTTCTGACACGGAATTTGGAATGTCTATGTCGCCATAAAGTCTACTGCAGGACCTAAAAGCAGCTGTGTCGATTATGATTATGGATTTTGATAACACTAACTTTCCCCAAAATCCATTGCATTCGTTGAAAGCATATTTGCCAATTGAAGTCACGGAATTTGGAATAACCAAATTGCTTCTAAATTCCGAACAATATTCGAAAGCATGATCTCCAATAGAAGTTACAGAATTGCCGATTGTAAGAGTACCTTGAAACCCACAGCAATCATAAAAAGCTCGCTCTCCAATGGAAGTTACTGAATCGCCAATCGTAAGATTGCGTTTGAAGCCCGAACAAAAACAAAAAGCTCGATCTCCTATTGAAGTTACTGAATCCCCAATTGTAAGGTTACCACTGAAACCTTTACAAGCCTCAAAAGCACTTTTTCCAATCCATGTCACAGAGTTGGGAATGATTAAGTCATTGGAGAATTTGCGACAGTTGTAAAAAGCAAAATTGCCGATTGAGGCCACGGAGTTGGGAATGATCAGCTCTCCTTCAAAGAAATCGCATCCGGCAAAAGCATAATCAGGAATTTTTTGTACGGATTCTCCGATAGTCAGTTTTTTTAAGTTCCAGCATTCTGAAAAGGGGGATGTGAATTCGACTCCGTAGGGATTTATTGAAAATGCAAATGTGCAGTCTGTAGCGTTGAATGTTAGCGATGTGACCTCGTAACAGCAAGAAAACGCAAGTCCGCCAATTGAAGCCACACCTTCGGGAATGACAATTTCACCTGTGAAACCGCTTCCGAAAAAGGCACAATCACCGATTGAGGTCACTGAGTTGGGAATGATTAATTCTCCTTCCAAGAAATCGCATCCGGCAAAAGCATAATCAGGAATTTTTTGTACGGATTCTCCGATAGTCAGTTTCTTTAAGTTCGAGCAATCTGAAAAGGGGGATGTGACTCCGTAGGGATTTGTTGATATTATGTGTTTGCAGTCTGTAGCGTTGAATGTTAGCGATGTGACCTTGTAACAGCAAGAAAATGCAAGTTCGCCAATTGAAGTCACACTTTCGGGAATGACAATTTCACCGGTGAAACCGCTTCCGAAAAAGGCACAAACACCGATTGAGGTCACGGAGTTAGGAATTATCAAATCACCTATTAAACTGTCACATGAATAGAAAGCATAGTCTCCAATCGCCTTCACTGTATAGGCCTGGCCACTATTAGTTACCGTTGCTGGAAAAACAATTTCACCAAACGGTTCATCGAAATCCCAACCCCAAGGGAATGGACAGACTAACTCCACCTCATGGTTCACAGCATCAGTAATGTTGTAATACAAGGTCTGTCCCGTAGGGCAAACTGCTGAAAAGTCGTAGGCCGAGGCGCTGCTCATGCCGCAAAAGGCGGCGAGGATAAGGGTGAGGAAAAATTTTTTCATGGCAAATAAGATTTAGAGTTATTACGCTGCAAATTTAGACGGCAAAAATGTAAAAAACCCTTAATTCCGCACACCTGTAATAGATTAAAAGGAATAAAATCCTGAGCAACAAAAAGTTGCCCAGGACATTGCCATGTCAGGATTTTCACCTATCTTAGTGGTAGAAAACAAAACAAGCAAAAGACTGACAGACATGG
>NZ_JBADWU010000072.1:0-33538 GCF_056203535.1 Candidatus Limimorpha sp.
TGGTAAGTTGCTTGCGCTCCGTTGCAGACAGACTTACCTCGTACTTCTGGATAGGCATAATCGTATCGTGTTGTATGTGACGCGGCAAAGATACGATTATTCTTTGTTTTATGCAATATTTAGATATTACAAAGTACTAGAGAGAAGTTTGAGGAACTATTGCCGAAGCATTTGCATGACAAACTGAAAGAATTGAATTGACAAAAAAATTGAAAATGATGAATACTGATAATGTGTATCCCTTTGTTAAGGAGATCTTTGACAACATGTGTAATTCGTATCAGAGGATTTTTGACAATCCTGATTTTTTACCCACAAACGACAAAGACAATAACAGAGCTACAGGATTTACAGAACGCAACTTAACATTCAACTTCTGTCATAGTTATTTGGAACTCAACGAAAAAGGAGTCATTTGGCAAGAAATGCCTATTATTGGGCAAAGCCATCAACATATTGACAGCGTCATTGTTCATTCTGATACATTATTATTAATTGAGGCCAAACGGCTTCATTCTCCATATCATTTCGAAGAACTAACTTCATCTCATTTCGAAGAACTAACTTCGAAGCCAAGCCTCAAAAAAAAACGGCAACACAGGACCAATCCATACGGTGACTTATATCGTTTACAGACTTACTATAAAGATATTCCAATTTTTGATAAACAAAAATACAAGGCGTGTTACGCTATACTTCTTGCTGATTTTTTAATACAACGAAGCAACAATAAAAAAACTGTAAACGACACCTATCATTTAATTTACAAGAAATACTTTGACGATCAAGAGTATAAAGTATTTGACAATGATAAAATGGAATACTATTTATACTACAAGGTGGTGCCAATTATCACCAAATAACTTATTCGTTTCATTCAAAAAAGTCAACTCTGCCTGAAAATGGCAGAGTTTTGTTTTTGTTTTGCTGACAAAAGAAGACTGTCAAGGCATCAGAAATCTCAAAAATCGGATTCTGAATCTTGCGAAAAGGATTATTCACTACTTTTGTCTTTGAAAATTAATGCATCATGGACAAACTCATCAAATGTATCTGGATTGCCAACACCATCGCCGACAGGCGGGATGCAGGCATTACGCTGAAAGAACTCAATGACAGGTGGACGAGGGATGATGACAACGACCCAATCCCTGAAAGGTCGTTCCACAACTACCGCCAATATATTGCCGATGTGTTCGGCATCGACATTGAGTGCGACAAAAGCCGCAACGCCTACTATATTCCCCAAGGCGAGCGCGAGGAAATGCTCGGCAACGACCTGAAAATGTGGTTGCTTCACAGCTTCGCCATCAACAACCGCCTTTCCGCCGACCTCAACCTGCGCAAAAAAGTACAATTTGAGCGCATCCCTGGCGGCATCGAACATTTGGACAAACTGATGGAAGCCTTGCAAAAGAATTTGGGAATTGAGATGCAGTATAGAAGATATTACGGCATCGACGACCTCAAGACTTACCATTGCAAGCCACTCGCCATGAAACTTTTCAAGCAACGCTGGTACCTCATTGCTCGCAACGAAAAGGACGAAACGCGCTGTTTCGCCCTCGACCGTATCGACCAGCTTGAACTAACCCAAACGCCTTTCAAAACGCCAGAAGACTTTGACCTTGAAGCACATTTCAGGGATGCTTTCGGCATCTATGTTGAACCCGACCTGCCGACGGAAACCATTCTTGTCAAGGCCGACACCGACCAAAGCAACTTCCTGAAAGGCTTGCCTTTGCATCACAGCCAGCGCATTGTGGAAGAAACCGACGACTACACCATTTTTTCATGGCATCTGAAACCTTCCTACGATTTCATCCAGCAACTGCTCACGATGAACGCCCACATCGAGGTTTTGGAACCGCTTTCGCTGCGCGAGAAAATCAAGACGCTGCTGATGGCAATGATTTCTAAATATTGAGGCAAGACATTTTAGACGACAAAAGCCAACCAGCAATTGAGTTCGGCAGCCTTGAGACAGAACAAAAAGCCGAGAGCTTCACAAGCAAAGCCCTCGGCAAAAAAAGCGATATGTTGGTTTTGGTTATTGGTTCTGGTTTTTAGTTCAATTGGTATTCTTTTAGTCCGGCCATCAGTTTCTTGCGGACGTAGAAGATGCGGCTTTTTACGGTTCCTATCGTGATGCCTAATTTCTCTGCAATTTCCTTATACTGAAAGCCTTGGTTATACAAATCGAAGGCCTCTCTGAAATTGCAGTCCACGCATTGTATGGCCTTTTCCAATTCCGCCGTGTGGAGCATGGCTTCCGGATCATCCTCGTAACGCTCAGAACTCATGTTCAGGTAATAGAGGTCTTCGGTCTGATCGATGAAGGTGTTCGCCCTCGAATCGCGACGGTAGTTGTTGATGAAAATGTGCTTCATAATCGTATAAAGCCACGCTTTCAGGTTGGTGTTCTCACTGAACTTTTCCTTGTAGGTCAGTGCTTTCAAAAAGGTTTCTTGTGTCAGGTCTTTGGCTGCATCTGCATTGCCGACGAGCTGCCTGGCATGGCTCTCTAAGAACCCTTGCAAAGAAACCAGGCTGAGATTGAATTCGGCGGTACTCATAGCTCTTCTTTTTTATTGATAAAAACGATAATTTGTTTGTTACTATTTCGATTTGCGAAAGTACAACATAAACAAGTCGCTCAAACATTTTGTTTACTATTTTTGAAACTGATACTAATGATTGATATATTGATAAATTCAATAATAATTTTTCTCGATTTGGCACGCAAAGATTTGATAATTTTGCAACACTAAAATGAAACTATGATACGCAAGATATACAAATTCGGAGGTGCCTCGGTGAAAGAGGCCGATGCCGTACGCAACTTAAAGCAAATCGTTGAAAATCATAAGAATGAAGACATTCTTTTGGTCGTTTCCGCCATGGGCAAGATGACCAATGCGATTGAAAAAGTGCTGGCCGATTTCCGCGCCCACGACGGACAATTGGGATGGGAAACGATGACTCCAATTATGGAATTCCACGAAAAAATCATCACCGATTTGTTCGAACCCGAGAAGGTTGATGCGGTTATTGAGAAAATCACACTGCTTCTGATTGAACTTTACGACAAGTTGCAGGACACGCACAAGGCCTACGACTACCAGTACGACCAGACCGTGAGCTATGGCGAACTCATTTCCACCACCATCATAGCGGCCTACCTCAACGAAAGCGGTATCCCGACCCGCTGGCTCGATGCTCGCAAATATGTCATCACCGACGACACTTTCCGCTCGGCCAGTCCCGACTGGAACGAGACACGCCTGCGTATTCAGAAATTAGACGAGGAGCACATCCGAGGATTGGTCTGCCTCACGCAAGGCTTCATCGGCAGCACCAACGGCGGCAAACACGCCACCACCCTTGGACGCGAAGGCTCCGACTTCACAGCCGCCATCTTCGCCAACTGCCTCGATGCTGAGGAAGTCACCATTTGGAAAGACGTCGACGGTCTGCTCAATGCCGACCCGAAGCGTTTCAAGGAAACGGTCAAGATTCCGCACATCAGCTATTCCGAAGCCATCGAACTGGCTTTCTATGGTGCCAGCATCATCCACCCGAAGACCATTAAGCCGCTGCAAAACAAGAATATAAGGTTGAATGTACAGTCGTTCGTCCACCCCGACATGGAACCCAGCGTGATTGACAAGGAAAACGGCATGACCATTCCGTCACACATTGTGAAAGACAATCAGACCTTGGTGAGCATTTCGCCACGCGACTTCTCTTTCATGAACGAACATAACCTGAAGACGGTTTTCGAAGTCTGCGATGAGCTTCGCATCCATGCCAACATGATACAGACCTCTGCCCTCATGCTCTCTCTCTGCTTCGACCACGATGATGCCAAGCGCGAAGCCTTGATGGAATCGCTCAACAAATCGTTCAGCATAAAATACAACGAAAACCTTCAGCTTTACACCATCCGTCATTACGAGGAAGGCTTGGAGAAAGCTTTCATTGCAGGCCGGAAAATCTATTTGGAGCAACGCAGCCGCGCCACAGCGCAGTTTGTCATCGGATAAAATTCGGGACACCTTTCCCGAAAAAACGAATCTACACAAAAGTGCAAATCAAAGAATATAAAATACTTACAGAAAAGTCACCTTTACATTTTGTAATATGATCCCAAAATGTTTGCGAACCATTTTGCAGGCAGCAAACGTTTCAAGAGCACGGAGAGCTTTTGTTCGAAAGAGGCCACCACATAACCATGTTTTGGGTTTTTCATATTAATTATGCGGCTGATTTTCTCCGCCAAGACAATCGGTTTCAATCCGCCATTTTCGTCATGTTCAATCTTTCCCATCGATTCGGTGTATGTCTTGTAAGCCGATGCAGCTTCAGAATTGCTGATTTTCTTACGGTTAGCTGTAAACCCCGTTGAAAAATCACCCGGACGCATTACAACCGTCTTGATGCCCAAACTGCGGGTTTCGAGGCGCAAGGCCTCGCAATAGCCTTCGATGGCAAACTTGCTGGCGGAATAAAATCCCTGAAACGGCAAACCCATCAAACCGCCAATGGAACTGATGGCAATGATGCGGCCACCGCCCTGCCGACGCATAAACGGCAACACGGCATTGACACAATGCACCAGACCCATGAAATTAGTCTCCATTTGCAAGCGCACTTCATTTTCGGTAGCAAACTCTATCGGCCCGCCGATGCCCATACCGGCATTATTGACCAAGACATCAATGCGGCCTTCTTTTTCAACAATTTGACTGACAATATTTTGAACTGCTACAGCATCTCTGACATCCAGATTCAGATAACGGATGCCATCAACATGCTCGACTTCGCGGCGCACCGTGCCATACACCACATTTCCTTGCCGGGCAAGCAGACGCGCCGTTTCAAGTCCAAACCCCGATGATATGCCGGTAACGAGAATGACCATAATCAGAGAACTCCTTCCTTTTTGAATGCAGCCGTGATTTTTTCGACGGCGAAATCAACCTGTCCGAAAGTATGCGTTGCCATCAGCGCAAAACGGATCATGCTGTCGGTCGGCGGAACCGCAGGCGGAATTACCGGCGTGACAAAAACGCCATCGTCGACAAGATTGACACTCAAGCGCAAGGCTTTTTCCACATCGTGAACGAAAAGCGGAATGATAGGCGTTTCGCTGTGGCCGGTTTCAAAACCACGGTCGCGGAACTGTCGGCGGGCATAGTCCGAAACATCCCAAAGATGCTGAATCCTTTCGGGTTCGTTCAGCATAATGTCGATGGCTTTCGACACCGAAGCGATATTTGAAGGCGGCATGCTCGCGCTGAAAATCAAGGAGCGTGCGTTGTGCTTCAGGAAATCAATGACAATATTGCTGCCTGCGATGAAACCGCCCAAAGAGCCAAACGACTTGGAGAAAGTGCCCATGATGAGCGACACCTTGTCGGTCAGGCCGAAATGCGAAGCCGTTCCTCTGCCTTGCTCGCCGATGACGCCCAAGGCGTGAGCATCATCAACCATAATGTCGGCATTGTATTTTTGAGCCAATTCCACGATTTCCGGCAAACGCACGATGTCGCCTTCCATCGAAAAAATGCCATCTACGACAATAAGTTTCATGGACGACGGATTGCAGAATTTCAGTTTCTGCTCCAAACTTTCCATGTCGTTATGCTTGTATTTCAACGTCTTGCCAAATGCCAGACGGCTACCTTCAATGATTGATGCGTGATCAAGCTGGTCGAGAATCAGATAGTCGTTGCGTCCGCAAAGAGCCGAAACAGACCCCAAATTTACCTGAAATCCAGTGCTGAAACAAACGGCGGCTTCCTTGCCAACCAGTTCCGCCAGCTTTTCCTCAAGTTCCACATGAATATCAAGGGTGCCGTTAAGGAACCGTGAGCCTGAGCAACTTGTTCCATACTTCTCAATGGCGGCCTTGGCTGCCTCTTTCAATCGCGGATCATTAGCCAAGCCCAAATAGCTGTTCGACCCAAACATCAGCACATCCTTGCCTTTGTATTTCACGACAGTGCTTTGTTCCGACTCAATTGCCCTATAGTAAGGATATGTCTTTTTCTCACGGCTTTCCTTGGCCATGGTGTATCTTGCGCAATTTAATTCCAGTATGCTCATGGATAAACAATTGACATTCAACGTTTAACTTACAAACTGTCATCGGCTTCCAAATCCAACAAATCAAATCATCGAACCGAGAACCAACGACATGAAAAAGTTTGCAAAAATAGGAAAAAAGCGACATTCTTATTAAATAAGTGGTCAAAATTAAACTGCAACATAGATTGGTTATCGGTTATCAGTTGTCGGTTATCAGTCAGTGAATTGTACAAATACCCAAAGCGTCTAAATGTCCAAATGTCTAAGAGTCCGAATCACGCATAATCCTAAATTCAAAATGTAAACTAAATTTGAACAAGCACTTAACAAAAAACACAGTTTTCATCTTTCTGACATCCAACAGATTCATCATTCCTCACACGAAAGCACCATTACCACACGCCATAACATTTCGCCCATCGAAGTCAAATCGGGCAGCGGCTACAGTTTGTCATCACTGGCAAAATACATTAAGAAATATGGCGGACAATGGTCAACGCCCTACGTTTACACTCTTCCGACTTGTTTGAAAAAGATGGCATCTGCTACCTGCCACTTTACATGACACCTTTGCTGTAAAAATCATCGCGAAATTCATCCATCGCCGTCTTTCGGATTTTGTAGATAAGGCATTTTCGCCATCTTTTCGACCTCAAGCGAAGGATAGCCGAAATCCTCGACCACTTTGCCATAAAGCAGATACACGCCATCGCCTTGAAACGGATAGATTTTCAGCGCATTAGGGAAATGCACTGTGTCGAACATCTCGCCATTGCAATCCGTGAAAGTGCCCAAAGCCATCAGGTCGCCTTTGGCGGTGTGAACGTATTTCACCGTCACCAATTTGCCTAACATTCTGAATTTTCGGCCAATGAAATTCACCATTTGCACCGCCATCAGTTCGCCACGGAAGCGTGTTTGCAACATATCGAACCACGACATCGACACAGGAAAACCGTACAATTCGATTTCATCGTAAGCGTTTTCCAAAGCGTTGGTCTTGAAATCGGGGAATTCAAAATGCTGGGTTTCAACATTGAAAAGCGTTGCCGAAGGTTCCAATTTCGCCTGCGATTTGTTGAGATGTGCCATCCAAAGCAGTTCCGCCTTGGTTTTCTTCGTGAAAGCAAAGGCTCCACCACGCACCAAAAGCACCAATTGGTTCAACTCAAAAGGAACGCGCGACACGAAATCGTCAAGACTTGCAAACGCGCCGTTGGTTTCGCGCTCGGCAATAAATCTCTCGGCAAACTTTTGGTCGATGCCCTGCAAATGGACAAAGCCCATGAAAACCGTTTTTCCATTCAGCGAAGTGAGATATTGGCTTCGGTTCACGCAAGGCAAATGAATGTTCGCTCCCATGCGTTTTGCCTCGTTCAGATAGACCCAAGTCTGATAGAATCCGCCAAAATTATTGACGACAGCCACCTGAAATTCAAGCGGATAATGGCTTTTCAGATAAAGGCTTTGGAAACTTTCAACCGCATACGAAGCCGAATGTGCCTTTGAAAATGAATAACCCGAAAACGACTCAATCTGCCGCCAGATTTCCTGAACCAACTCGTCGGGATAAGATTTCGCCTTGCAATTATCAAAAAAACGCTGTTTCGTCGCCTCAAAATCCGACCTGTCGCGCATCTTGTGTCCCATCATGCGGCGCAGCACATCGGCATCGGCCAAATCCAAGCCAGCAAAATAATGACAGACTTTCAGCACATCCTCCTGATAAATCATCACGCCGTAAGTCTCTTCCAACAGATTCTTCAAGACAGGATGCTTGTAATCGACACTTTCAGGGTGATGAAACCGATAAATGTATTCGCGCATCATGCCCGACTTGGCCACACCAGGACGCACAATTGAACTTGCTGCGACAAGCGTCTTATAATCAGAGCAATGCAATTTTCGCAACAAACCACGCATGGCAGGACTTTCGATATAAAAACAGCCGTTTGTTTCCGCTTTCAGCAGTTGCCGTTTGACAAGTTCATCGTTTTTCAAGCACTCAATCCGATGGATGTCAAGACTTATGCCACGCGACTGCCGAATCATTTCAACGGCATCGCGGATATGTGCGATTCCCCTTTGACTGAGCACATCGATTTTTTCAACGCCCAGTTTTTCAGCGGAATACATATCGAATTGCGTGGTCGGAAAACCTTTCGGCGGCAAATCCAAAGCGACAAAATCGGTGATTGGATCTTCCGTAATCAGCACACCGCCCGAATGAATGGAACGCTGGCAGGGAAAATCCTGCAATCTCTCAGACAAAGCCAAGATTTGTCGTGCCAAGTCGCTACTCTGCGCAAAAGCCTGCGGATTGCGCTCCATCAAATCGATTTCCGATTTCGGCAAACCATGCACTTTACCCAACTCGCGGCAAAGCGATTTTTGCTGAAAAGTCACCGTTGCGCCAAGCAAAGCCACATGATCGCTGCCGTATTTCTTAAAGATGTAAGCGATAATCGCATCGCGTTCCTTCCACGAAAAATCGAGGTCGAAGTCAGGTGGCGAAGTCCGTTTCGGATTCAAGAACCGTTCAAAATACAAGTCCAATTCGATTGGATCTACATCCGTGATTTTCAAACAATAAGCCACAATACTATTGGCTCCGCTTCCCCTTCCCACATGATAGAATCCCTGCGACATGGCAAAACGGACAATGTCCCAGGCAATGAGAAAATAGGCACAGAAATTCATCCGCTCGATGATTTCCAGCTCTTTTTCAATGCGCCGATAAGCTGTCTTATTGGATTTTCCATAACGGTAGAACATGCCATCAAAGGCAAGTTTCCGCAGCAATTCGCGGTCATCGAACACATTATCGGTGAAACATTTCCTGTTTTTTATTTCGCCATTCAAATTGATCTCGCAATGATCCAACAAATTTGCCGTATTTTCAATCAATTGAGGATAAAGCACATACGATGTTTTCAAACGCTCCAATGAAAGAAAAATCTCATCCTCGGTGGCGCAATCCTCTTTTTCGAGACGCGAAATCAAAATATTCTTATCAATGGCACGCAAATTCTGATGCAACTGAAAATCATCTTCATCGGCGAAAGTGAGCGGCTGCATCATCACAAGTTTATCGAGATAATCGCAACGGAAAAGTTTCGTCAGCTGCGAAAGCCTCACACCCAAAAATTCATTCTCGCGCAATAAATTCGGATTGCGTTTCCCGAAAGGATAAATCACGAAAACATGCTCCCACTGTGGTGCTTGCTCTGGATAAGGTAACTTGCTGACATTATGCTGTGTAAGAAAAACATTCAGTTCGGCATAACCTTGATTGTCCTTTGCCAAAGCCACATACAGCAATTCGTTTCCATTGCGAAATTCACAGCCCGCCACAGGCCTCACATTCAGCTTTTTACACTCAAAAACAAAATCCACAACGCCCATCGTCGTATTGATGTCAGTCAAAGGCAAAACGCGATAACCGAAAGCGGCAGCCTTGGCGACCAAATCCGCAATCGGCATCGTACCATAACAGAGACTGTTGTATGAGTGAACGTTGAGATACATTTTTTAAACGGAAAGTTTGAAAGTGTTGAAGTGGAAAGGTGAAAGGTTTGAAGGTGAAAGGTTTGAAGGTGAAAGGTGAAAAGCGATAAGTGGAAAGTTTGAAAGTGGCAAAGTTAAGAGTCTTACAGCCTCGCAATCCAAAAGTCCAATTGTCAAAAAGTCTAAATGTCCATAAGTCCAAATGTCAACGAGTCACGAAACACAGGCAGCGCGTTGGACGGCATTTTTGCCGAAACGGAGACGGATTTTATCCATAGCCGAATAAAGTTGTGTCAGTTCTGCATTGTCATCAAAAAGATTAAGTTGCTGATTTCCTGACACTAATTCACTAAATCGGACACCAATCAGGCGAACCATCATGCGGCGGTTGTAAAGTCTGTCGAAAATATCGTTGACCGTTTCCAAAAGCAAATGGTCAAACGAAGTGTATGGTATGCGATGCTGCATGTCGTGCGTATCGAAATTGGAATAACGGATTTTAACCATCACACAACCAGCGAGTTTTTGCTGACTACGCAAGTCGAAAGCCAAATGCTCAACCATCGTCGCCAAGCAACGGCGAATCGAATTTATGTCAATCGTATCTTGCTCAAAAGTGCGCTCTTCGCACATTGATTTCTGCTCAAAATACGGACAGACAGGCGTCTCGTCGTGGCCGTTGGCCTTTTTCCAAATGTCGAGGCCGTTTTTGCCCAAAGCCTGCTGCACCGCCACCGGAGGCAGATGACGCAACATGCCAATCGTATCAACACCCATGGAACGTAGCAAGCCGTAAGTCTTTTCGCCCACCATCGGAATTTTGCGTACCGAAAGTGGATCGAGGAAACTATTAATATAAGGTGTAAGCACGTGCAGTTCGCCATTCGGTTTGGCTTGTCCCGTGGCGATTTTCGAGACCGTCTTGTTTTCCGAAAGGCCAAACGAAATCGGCAAGCCCGATTCACGGATGATTTTTTCGCGCAACTCGTGCGCCCATAGTTCGCAATCGTGAAAACGGTCCATGCCCGTAAGGTCAAGATAATGCTCATCAATCGACATTTTTTCGTAAACGGGCGCACTATCGGCAATGATTTCCGTCACAAGGCGCGAATAGCGGCTGTATAAATCCATGTCACCATGAATGAAAACCGCCTGAGAACAAAGCTGGCGTGCCATTCGCATCGGCATGGCGGAATGTACGCCGAAACGCCGCGCCTCATAACTGCACGTCGAAACAACACCCCTATCCGACATTCCGCCGACAATCACAGGCTTTCCCACCAAAGACGGGTTCACCAGACGCTCAACCGACACGAAAAACGTGTCCAAATCCAAATGCAAAACCGTACGTTCCATATTTTTTTCAAAAATTCATTGCATGTTCCGAAAAAGTTGTATTTTTGACGAGTTTTTAATCAAAATCAACGACGTAAATTTAATCACATTAATTCATATACAGCAAGTAAAAAGGAAAGTTTTTTCCAACAAAAGGAAAATAAATTTTAAAATCCTTGAATATTAAATCTTTAAAACCACACGATATGTATTTCAGTTCAAACATCAAACTCTTACGCAAGCATCGCGGCCGTACGCAAGACGATGTGGCTTTTGCCTTGGGCATGAAACGCTCCACTTTAAGCGGCTATGAAAACGAAATATCAGAACCTAACATTGATGCTTTGGTGGCTTTTTCGAAATATTTTGGCATTGCCATCGACACCTTGGTAAAAATAGACCTTAACACCATGACCGAGAGTCAGTTATCGCAATTGGAGCGCGGCTACGATGTTCATCTCAAAGGCAGCAATCTGCGCGTTTTGGCCACGACCATCAACCAGGACAACAACGAAAACATTGAACTTGTCACCGAAAAAGCCAAAGCCGGCTACACGTCGGGATTCGCTGATCCTGAATACATTAAGATTCTGCCGACATTCTCCATGCCGTTTTTGTCGCGCGAGCGCAAATACCGCACTTTCCAGATTAGCGGCGATTCCATGCTGCCCATTCCCGACGGTTCGTACGTGACCGGCGAATACGTCTTAGACTGGACCTACATCAAAAGCGGACAGCCCTATATTGTGCTCACGCAAGACGACGGCATCGTCTTCAAAATTGTGGAAAACAAGATTGAAAACGAGAACAAACTGACGCTCAGTTCATTAAATCCGCTCTATCACCCTTATGACTTGGCAGCCTGTGATATTAAAGAGGTGTGGAAATTCGTCCATTACATCAGCGCCGAAATGCCCGAACGCAAAGAAAACACCTTCCGCGAAGAAGCCCTGATGAAAACCGTACAGGAATTGCAGAAAAAAGTGGAGGAAATTCAGTTGAAACTTAATCTTTAGCCATTAGCCAACTTTTTGCTTATTTTTGCTAATTATTTAATTGGTTATCAATATTTTAAATACAAAAGTCAAAATAAGCAGATTAAAACCAGCTTATTTTAACTTCAACGGATATTTTAATGATAAACAGATTGTTACAAATAAAAAATAAGAATACAACCAAAAAGGAACATCAAACCAATTTGCGTAGAAAAAACAAGAATAAAAATCACATTAAATCCATTTAATTTATCAAATTATCAAAAATAAGAAGATAATAATATACTTATTTTAACTATTTTATTATTTTTGCAGGTCTAATGCATATTAAAAATGGTAGAAATAGGTTATCAGAAAGAGCAGATCATTGAAAGACTGAAATTCGACAATCCTTGGTGGGCTAATGGAAAAATCGACAAGTATTATGATGAAATGCCACGCCGCATGTATCAAGAAAAGTTTTATGCGCTTGTTGCCGACTGGTCGCTGCACCGTAGCCTAATCCTGATGGGTCCGAGGCGTGTCGGCAAAACCGTACTCATTTTCCATACCATACAGGAATTGATTCTCCAAGGTGTTAATCCTCAGAAAATCATTTACATATCTATTGAAACACCGATTTACACCAGCAATTCACTTGAAGAACTCTTCCTATTTTCGCGCGAAGCCTTGTGCAGCGAATCGGCAGACGGATTTTTCGTGTTTTTTGATGAAATCCAATACCTTAAAGGCTGGGAAATCCACCTCAAATCGCTGACCGACTCCTACCATAATTGCAAATTCATCGCATCAGGTTCGGCGGCGGCGGCCTTGAAACTGAAAAGCATGGAAAGCGGTGCCGGACGGTTCACCGATTTTCAATTGCCGCCACTCACATTTTGCGAATACATCCATCTGAAAGGCTTGGACAGCCTCATTGTGCCTCAAACAGGACAAATGCAAGACGTTGAATTTCAATCGTTCGGCACCATCGACATTGATTTGCTGAACTATCATTTCATCAACTACCTCAATTTCGGCGGCTATCCCGAAGTCGTCTTTTCGGAGCGCATACAATCCAATCCGGCACAATTCATTCGCAGCGACATCATCGACAAAGTATTACTCCGAGACCTGCCAAGTCTTTACGGAGTTTCTGATGTTCAAGAACTTAACGCATTTTTCTCCGTCATCGCCTATAATTCTGGCAACGAATTTTCGCAAGAAAATTTATCCACTTTGTCTGGTGTAAAAAAAGACACCATCAGGAAATACATTGAATACTTAGAAGCCGCATTTTTGGTCAAAATACTGAACAAAATCGACATCAATGCTAAACATTTTCAGAGAGTTACAAGTTTCAAAATGTATCTGACAAATCCTTCCTTGCGATGCGCCCTATTCAAGCCATTGCAAGCCACCGACGACAAAATCGGCGAATTGGTCGAAACAGCAGTCCTTTCGCAATTCTTTCCACGAACCGACAGCAGCATTTGCTACGCCAACTGGAAAGCCGGAAAAATGTCGGGCGAGGTCGATGTAGTCAGAATGAATCCTGCCACGCAAAAAGTGCTGTGGGCAACGGAAGTGAAATGGTCGAACCGCTATTTTGAGCAGTGCAAGGAACTTCATTCGCTACTCAGTTTCATGCAAAAAAACGGTCTCAAGGAAGCCGTCGTTACGAGCATCGACAAAAAAGGCACAAAACAAGTCGAAGATTTCACGCTGCATTTCGTACCAACCGCACTTTACACCTATCATATCGGTTACAACACAATTCACAATATTTGCGATATAAACAATTATTAACCAACAAGTTAATTTACAAAGTCAAAATAAGTAGATTTAAACCCGCTTATTTTAACTTCAACGAATAAAACATTGATATTTAATAAGATACAAAGATAAAATAATTTTCCTATGAAAAAAGCATTTCTTATTTTTCTGCTTGCCTTTTGCATGACTTCATTCGCCCAAAACACGCACATCCTACCCACTCCGCAAAGCGTGGAATGGCAAGATGGCGATTTCGATTGGAACAAAAGCAACATTGCCTTGGCATACGACAGGTCAAACAGCGAAATTGATGCCTTGGTAAAGCGATTTTCAGAAGAAATAAACGCCATCCATCCAACAGACATGACATGGCAAAAAGGCATCATGAAAGGTCAGGCTTTTATTGAGTTCAGCCTTATCGACCACATCGAACATCCTGATATTGAGAATGAAGAACAAGCCTATCGTCTGCAAATCAATTCCAATTTCATTCGTTTGGAGGCGACCACAATCACAGGCTTGTTTTACGCCACACAAAGCCTGAAACAACTCTATCGTTATGAATATTTGGATTCGAATGATGGCTTTGTCTATCTGCCTTGCATGACCATCACCGACTGGCCGAATTTCAAATTACGCGGCTGGCAAGACGACATTTCGCGCGGCCCCATCGTCACGATGGATTACCTCAAACGGCTGATTCCACAAATGGCGGAGTGCAAAATCAATTTCTTCAGTCTGTACACGGAGCACACTTTCCGCACCGAAAGCCATCCCGATGTGGCACCGATTGAGGCTTTCACTGCTGATGAAATCAAGGAATTGGAGGCATTTTGCAAGCCTTATCACATTCAAATCATTGGAAACCAGCAATGTTTCGCCCATTTTGAAGAGATTCTGAAAAATCCGTTTTACGATGACATCGCCGATGCTCCCGACAACGTAAATCCCGGCACGGAAAAGACTTACGCATTTTTGGAAGACCTTATTAAAGAAGAAGCAGAAGCCTATTCTTATCCGCTTTTCAACATCAATTGCGACGAAACCGAAAGCCTCGGCAGCGGAAAAGCCAAAGCTTACGTCGATTCAATTGGTTCAACGACAGCTTATTACAAGCACATTAACCGCGTAAACCAAATCGTAAAAAAATACGGCAAACGCGCGATAATGTGGGGCGACATTGCTGACGTTCACCCTGACATTTTGGAAAACCTCGACAAAGACATCATCCTCATTGCCTGGAGCTACGCTGCCCACGACAGTTTCGATGAATTTTTGGAGCCATACGTTGCATCAGGCCATGAATTTATGGTGGCACCAGGTTGCAGCATGTCGGGCTGGGTCTGGCCTTATTACCACGACCTCGCCTCCGACATTCCGCATCTCTGCCGCGATGGCTACCGCAAAGGTGCTTTCGGCGTGATGAATACAAGTTGGGACGATTTTGGCGAATCGCAAATCAACACGGCACTTTACGGTTTGGCTTTAGGCTCAGAAATGAGTTGGAATCCAATCAAAAACACTGATATTGAAAAGGCTACAAGCGAAGAAAAAGAACGCAAAATAAGCGAAAACTTCTCCACACATTTCTTCGGTTTTCCAGATGCGCAACTTGAGCATGCTTTAAAAACCGTTTCAACATTGTGCGAAATAGAGGACATTGGACGATTTGCCTCCATGACGGAAAAAATGACGCCTTTTTATCCAAGTCAAATTGGCGATTCTGTCGAAATGTTTTACAACAATCTGTTAGACAACTGGTTCAGCACAAACAATGCAGACAAAAACATTGAAAAGAAGATTGAAAACGCGCAAAAACATGCCAAATGGAACGCTGATGTTTTCGACAACGCCCTGTATGCCGTCCATCGCATCAAATGGTGCGCCAAGCGGAATATTGCCCGTTGCCAACTTTACAGGACTTATCAGAATCCAAATGCAGCGAATATTGCCGAATCGAAACGGCAAATCGACGGACTCATTGACGAACTGCACGCCCTGAAATGCGAATACATCAAGGTTTGGGAAATTGAAAGCCGCCCGTATTGGTTAGATGTGAATATGCAGAAATATGATGATGTTGCCAGAGAATTGCAGCAACTTGAATATCTGCCATTTATCGAATCAACGCTTAATGAAAAAGGTCAAACCGCCGTCACGCTGCGCACGATTTACAACGACAAGGAAATCCATTATACCATTGACGGAAAGGAAGTTACGAAAGACGACCCTATTTATCAAGAGCCTATCACAATCACGCAATCCTGCCTCGTGAAAGCGAAATGTTTTGATGCAACCGGCAAAGCCGTTGGCAGCGAAAGATATTTCCTCTATCACAAAGGCATGGGCAAGTTCAAAAATCTGAACAGCGTGGTCGGCAACTACCGTCCTGAATATTCTGCCGGATGCGATAATGCATTGATAGACGGAAATTTAGGCAGCAACGACTACAAAGACGGACATTGGCAAGGCTTTTACGACACCGATGCCGACCTTGAACTCGATTTCGGACAAAAAGAGAACATCAACAGCCTGAAAATCGGGTTCATCGTCAATGCAATCGACTGGATTTTGAAGCCCAACGAATTGGAAATCTTCACTTCAAATAACGGCAAAGACTATAAACCCTACAAAACTTTCCAAATTCAAACGGAAGTCGAGACAAAAGGCAATTTCACCTTCAGAGAGACTTTTGAAACGCCCAAACTGAACACCCGTTATTTGCGGATTGTAATCAAGAACCCAGGGCTGATTCCCGAAGGTTTGCCTGGCGCAGGTTACGACTCGTGGATTTTCATGGATGAGATTGAAGTGCGATAATCACCGTAAATCCAGAAGTTTGCTTTGCAACCTGTTGGATTCAAAGCTATTGCCCGACAAGACCAAGTCAAAAATGACATTGTCTTCTCTTGGCACTCTGAAAAAACATTCATATTCACCATTTTGAGATTCACTCAAAGATTCCAAATCGAAAAACTGCTCGGCAAGAACATCGTTTTGCCAGCCTTTCCGATATGCGATTGCATGCAGGAACAAGCCCGAAGCCATACCCGGACCTTCATTGTCAACCTTGCAGTCGATTTTGAAAACCACGGAATGTTCGTCGTAATCGACGGAATGTAATTCGTAGGAACGCAAAACGACTTTCGGAGCATAAACCAATGGCAAAACCTTAGCCGTTGAATTTGCATATCGTTTTGGAACATCACCTAATTTCCAACCCTTGTCGGTCGTTTCCAAATAATAATAGCGCTCATTATCATAGAGATAATAACTTCCTTCAATGGTATTGTCGCCTTTCACCCCCAAAGCCAGATGATTGGGCAACGAAAGCAAAACCACGCCATAGCCCATCTCACGGAGAATAGCCGCCATGAGAATCGAAGTGTCTTCGCAATCGCCGACGCCATCAACCAAAGTCTCGACCGGATAACGCACATATTCCTTCTCGCCCTTCGACTTCAAATCGGTGACATATTCCAACGACTGCACAAAAGCCACAACATTATAGACATTATCATAATCGGAATAGCCCGATTTTTGTCCTGCCTCGCGGAAATTTCTCACTAAATCGCGCAGGCATTCGCGGTCGTAATTCGACAAGGTGAAGCCGGCAAAATTGTCGCTTTTGTGGATGCACTGAAGACGATAATGCTCATACAAATCCCTGCTTACGTACAAGTTACACGACCACGAATCGTTCTTGTATTTCCACGAATGTGTAATGTGGTAATTGCCGTTCTCTTCCGTAACGGAATGAGCGAATGTGGCAATGCACACAAACGAAAACAACAAAAACAAAATGGCTCTCTTCATGGCACTTCTTTTCAAGAAGAAACGCAAGAATCGAGCCAAAATTGCGAGTCGTTGAAACTTGTTGAAACAACTTTTATTTCACTACGCTTACACGCTCTGTATAGGCAGTTCCCTTTTCATCCGTAATCCGCAGCACATACACTCCTTCGGGCAAGCTCGCCACGATGATTTCATTCGTGTCTTTCACGGTTTTCACCATTTGGCCAAGGGTGTTGTAGATTTGCACCGTAGCAGGATTGATGCCCTCTATTTTCACATTGTCGCTTGCAGGGTTTGGATAAACACCAATATTTTTTACCTCTTCCTCAACACCTACACACTCTCCATAAATGCAGAAATCATCAAAGCAAACGGCGTAGTTGCCGCTGCAATAAAAGTGTTGGATGGCAATATAAATTTCCTGACCACTATATTCGGACAAATCGCACATATAATTGTACCAATTGCCTTGGTTGTACAAGGTCGATTGGTGCATTAGGGTGAAAGCCATTGGGTCATCGTTGGTGGTCGTTGAGACGCTAACCCCAATGTGTTCGGCAGGGCTGGCCATGTCCAAGGCACAAGCCCAAAATGAAACAACTCCCCAATCACCTAATCGAACGCGCGGCGAGACGAGATAATTGCTTGGCGTTAGAGAGTCCCCTGTCGCGATGTCTTTCGAATAGGACACCACCATTCCATCCGTGTCATTGTGGGCCATGCCGCCTGTTGGGTGCAGTTGCCAGCAGTGGCCGTCGCCATCGGCATCGATGGTGGTCCATTCCAGGATGTTTCCCGCTTCGTAGTCTTCTTCAAAGTCCCAGCATATACTCTCAAATGTCTGGGCTTGCATTGCGCCGCATACAAGCAGCGCGGCAATGATAATGGATAATTTCTTCATAGTTTGTTCTTTTTTAGCAATTATTCATCTGCAAAAATAAAGAACAATTTTCAAAATACAACACAACTCGCTGATTTTTTTTTGTTTTATGTTTTTAATCCATGACCATTATTCAAAATTCAGTTTCGCAGGCTCCCTATTGGCACAACACAAACTCCATCACTCCGTGTATAGGGATAACTGCCATTGGCAGTAAGGACCATGAGAAACGATGGAACTCCCATCTTATCCGTGTCAATCTTTTTGCGCAAGGCAAGCAAATTGGCAGCACCTTCCTCAATGAGTTTGTCGCCACCTAGTTTTATTTCGACCAAACCGTAATGTCCGTTACGCTGATGCACAACGGCATCACATTCCAAGCCGTTCTTATCCCTATAATGATACACTTTCCCATCAATAGGCTCGGCATATACCCTCAAATCACGAACAGCCATCGTCTCAAACAGCAGCCCCATTGTGTTTAAGTCGTTCAACAAGTCGTTCGGTCCTATGCCGAGGGCGGCTGTCGCAACTGATGGATCCACAAAATAGCGTGTGTTTGAAGCGCGAACAGCGGTCTTCGACCTCAAGTTGGGGTTCCATGCAGGCATATCCTCAACAAGGAAAATCTTCTGCAAGGCCGAAAGGTAAATGCCCATCGTTGGTTCGCTAATGGTTTCATTATCGTTGGACTGGATGTCTTCAATCAAAATCGGCATTGATGCCTGCGACCCCTGATGACGCGCATACGATTTCAGGATGCGCCTGACCCGGTCAGCATTCTTTTTAATGCCATCCACGCGAGTCAAATCCGATTCGGCAACAGCATCCACATAATCAAACGATTGGTCGAGTGCGATTTGCCTATCAATCATATTGACAGCTCCCGGCCACCCGCCACGGCACATCAAATAAGCGACATCTTCGAGGGTGAGCCTTACATCCTGCTCCGCCTTGATGCTTTTCTGCTCAAACAGTTCCTTCAACGAAACGATGCCTACCGAATCGTTTGACTCCCACAGCGTCATAGGACGCATCTTGAGCCAGGCAAAACGTCCCGTTCCCGTATGGTTAATTTCTTCAATGCGTGCAGGGACAGCCGAACCAGTTAAGATGAATTGCCCGACTTTCCCTCTGTGGTCAACGGCAAAGCGAATGCTGTCCCACACTTTTGGTATGAGTTGCCACTCATCGATAAGATGTGGCGTTTCGCCCTGTAGCAATCCCTCATGAGTCATATTGGCATCAATGGCAAAACGTTGCAGCTGCAACGGGTCGGAAAGATAGACAACGCTTTTAGCGGCTTGCTCTGCCGTGGTGGTCTTTCCGCACCACTTAGCACCCTCAATCAGGACTGCTCCTTTGCCAGCCAGTTTTCGAGAGAGCATTTCATCGGCAATTCGTTTATTGTATTTCTCCATACCTCGCTATTTTTCAGATGCAAAAATACAAATTTTACCATTTGGACGAAAATAACTTTACCATTTGGACGAAAATAATTTTACCATTTGGACTCGCCAATCACCATTAACCCATAACCATCTACTACCTTCCCACGCTCACGCGCTCCGTGTAGGTCACTCCTTTTTCGTCGGTGATGCGAAGCACATACACTCCTTCGGGCAAATCCGCCACGCTGATTTCATTTGTGGCTTGCACGGTTTTCACCATTTGGCCAAGGGTATTGAAAACCTGCACTTCGGAAACTGTCACACCTTCAATCCGAGCAACCCCATTGGTAGGATTAGGATAAACAAAAGTGCTTGAAAGTGATTCTTTTTCAGCAATATGCAAAGACTCTCCAAATTGTGGAACATAAATGTTATACCCTTCAATCCAATTACGATACAGGTTAGGCTCTTCTTGAGCGTCAACCCAAAGGTTCAGTGCATCCACCAACCCATCGGTTACCGTTTCGCCTATCACAACCGGCTCTGTCAGCAGCCCATCGCCCCAGGAAGGAATAATAAAACCCGTGCAGTTAGCAATATCGCCCAAATTGGTGCCAAACAATTCCACATACTCATTGCCCGCACCTTGTTGCTCCCTCATGTGGGCAAAGCAATTCTCCACAAGACTGCCGTCCGAATTGTAAGCGACAATATAGCCTTGGTCTTCAAATCCATACAAATCATGCAGCAGCTCCGAATAGCAATTCCTGACCATGGCTTTATTTCCATTTGGATTTTTGACGGTTTCGTTGAAACACACGATGCCACCCATGTTTTTTGCACTATACGACCCCATCAGGTTACCATAAAAATAGCAATTCTCTACTACTGCATCCGAATAGCCTCCTTCGCAAAGATTGCGCAACACGATGCCACCGTTGTCTATACCAGCAGCTTGGGAATACATGTCCATCTCGTAAGCACAGTTGCGCACTGTGGAATTTCGGTTGAGACCGACAAATGCCGCCATATAAGTTCCTGCCGGATGTGCATTTCCCACCAATCCCGATACTTTGAAATGACATTTACAGTTTTCAACCAAAGATAGCGAATCGGCGACAGCGGCAACAAGTGCATCATAATAACGTTCATATTCTCCCGTAATCATATCAAAGGGATGCACATAACTGTAAAAGCCTGAATTAAGGGACAGGTTCTTCACCGCGCCATGATACAAATAGCCAAACAAGGCCATGTCACGCCGAAGCACTTCATCTTCCATGGTGTTGACGTAGTATATGAACAGCCCATAAATATGGTGATCCTGTCCGTCAAACACACCCATGAAACGGTGTTCGCTGCTTCCTATGGGGACAAGATTCATCAAGCCATATTTTTCTTCAAGGTCAAGGTCGGCCATCAGCCTCACGATACGCCCGTCGAAGTTGTCAGGTTCGCAGCCGTTCATTCCGTTCACTACGCATGAAAGCCAAGCCAGACCTTCAGGCGTGTAGATTTCCACATTACCATCGGCATCCATTACATATCCATCAGGTTGCTCGGTAACGACATCTGCCCAATTGCCTTCGGTATCCATTACATAACTTTCCGGTTGCTCAGCAACAATGTCAGTCCAGCAACCGTAGCCCAGCGACCTCTCGCTTTCCTGTGCTTGCATCGTTCCGCAAACAAGCAGCGCGGCAATGATAAATGATAATTTCTTCATAGTTTGTTCTTTATTTAGTGATTATTCATCTGCAAAACTAAGCATTATTTTCCATCACACAACATAACTTGCTGTTTTTTTTACTTTTACAATTTCTTCAACAAACAATATGCTGGCAAAAAACTTTCTTATTTCCCCCAATAATCAAAGCTTTCCAATTCTTTCAGCAACTGTTTCACGGCGGCTTCAAGTTGCTCGTCAACGCCTTCGGCCATCTTTTCGGGCGTGTTACGGACTTTTATATCAGGTTCCAATTGCGTGTTTTCCAAATAATTGCCTTCCTTTGTACGATAGCCGACTGCCGGCAAACCGAAATACAAGGATGGATCTTGCAAAGTCTCCCAATTCACGCTCGACATGGTGCCAGGAACCGGCATACCGACCAAACTGCCCATGTTTTTGTGCTTATAGACCCAAGGCGTGCCGTGCGCATTGCTGTAATTGGCCTCGCCAATAATCATGATGGAAGCCTTGTTGTAGCGGCGCGACGGCATGATGCAAGCCACGCTGTCGCGAATGACCTGCTCAAGATATTTCTCGCCACTGAAAAGGATTTCGATGTCTTCGTGCAAACGGCCACCGCCATTAAAGCGCGTGTCAATCACGATGCCGTCGCGAAGATTGTATTTGCCCAAAATCTGGGAATACACATCGCGGTAGCTGGCATCGCCCATGCTCTTGATATGCACATAACCCAGGCGGCCATTCGACAGCTTGTCAACCGCTTCCTCGTTGCGTTTCACCCAGCGGTTGTAAAGCAGTTCATTCATTGCCCCGTGACTGATAGGCTTCACGATTTCGGTCCAACGCTCACCTGATTCAGGATTGTAAACGGCAACCAAGACCTGCTTTCCAGCCTTGTTGTTCAGCATCGGGAAATAATCCATTTCACCCTTAACATCCTCGCCGTCAATGGCTTCAATAATACAGCCATTGACAACTTTTGAGACTTTCTTGTCGAAAGGACCGCCTTCGACGACCTCGTCAATTCTCAAGCCATCGCCTTTATAGTCAAGGTCTAACAGAACGCCAAATTCAGCCGTTGCATCAGGATTCTTTGGCGAAGGCCTATAACCCGAACCTGTGTGCGACACATTGAGTTCACCCAAAATCTCGCTCAACATTTCAGAGAAATCCTCATTATTGTTGATATGCGCCAAAAACGGACAATACGCTTCTTTCAAAGCCTTGGTATCAACACCATGGCAATCCGTCATAAAGAACTCTCTTTCAATCTGCTGGAACACATGATTAAACATATATTCCCTTTCCTCGGCGAGATTCAGCTGCATCGTCGCATCGTATTTTATGGAAGTTGATTTGCCGTTCTTTGGGTCAACGGTCTGCAAATTGCCGCCGGAAAGCAGGAACAGGTTTTCGCATTTCTTGTCCCATTTCAAACTTGCACCACCTTGTCCCATTTTCTTCAAAATCTTCATGGAACGCTCACGGACATCCAGTTCCCACAAATCATAACCCTTTTCAAACGACGACATAAAGTAAAGTTTATCGCCATCCTTCGAAAGCGCAATGCCCGAAAGGTTCGATGACATCGGTGTCAGCCTGCGCACACGGTCTTCCAGATGCTCCAAATCTATTTCGATGGTTTTCAGTTCCTTTTCCTCTTTCTTTTCATCCTTCTTACCGCCTTTCTTTTCATCCTTAGCATCATCTTTTTTCTCGTCCTTGCTGCCCTTTTCGGTTTCCTTCAGCAAAGCATATTCCTCCTTGCTCAGACGGAATTTGTCGTAAGCATCCTGATTCATGAAGGCAATAAAAGCATCGTTCTGACTGCCCCACGATGCATGAGAACGCATTCCGTAACGGTCGGAAGAGAAAATCACGGCGTTGCCGTCCAAAGCCCAATGCGCATTGCCCGTGATATAGCCATCGTTGGTGATATTGTAAATCTTCATGGAGCCATCAGCCTTGACGATGCCGACATCAGAATACGGGTCGTGCATATTAGTAATCAGCTTTACGACAAACCACTGGCCGTCAGGCGACCACTCATAATCCATGCCCCAATCATCGGAATCATAATGCTGGGTACCATCCGTTATCTGACGGACTTCCTTGCTAGCAATGTTATAGACTTTCAGAATGTTTCTATTTTCCACAAATGCAATCTCCTTTCCGTCAGGCGAATAACACGGCGTTGTACGGTCAATGCCGTCCTTTTCAAAAAGCGGTTTTTCGTCAATCAAACTGGAATAAACGAAATTATAATCCTCCTTGCGGGAAATCGTGGCCTGATAGATGTTCCAAAAACCGTCGCGCTCGGAAGCATAGACCAATGTGCGGCCATCGGGCGAAAACGAAGGGCAACGCTCTGGTTGAGTCGTATGCGTGATTTGCTTGGTCGTGCTGTATTCATTGACACCCGTAACAAAGACTTCACCCCTTTGCGTAAAGGCAATCAGTTTGCCATCGGCACTCACATCAACATCGCCCACACCGCCAAACTTATCCTTCACAAGCTGCTCAGGTTCCAAGTCATTCACAATTTCAACATTCACCTTTTTCGACTGACTTCCAATTTGTTGCGTGTAAATTTCACCCATATAGCCATAGCAAAGCAAACCATTGTCCGCAACACTCAGGAAACGCACCGGATGCTGCTCAAAAGCCGTGATTTGCTGCACATTTTCCAAATTATCAACTGGAGCCTTATACACATTGAAACTGCCGCCGTTGCGCTCGCTCAAGAAAACGACATCCTTATAACCAGGCAAATAACGCGGGTCACGGTCTTCACCGACATTGGTTGTCAGAATAGTATGCGTCTGTTTCTCAGCATCGTAATAGACCACATCGCGTGCCACCGATGAAGTGTGATGCTTTCGCCAAATGTTTTCGCTGCCTTTGCGGTCGTAATACAGGAACGATTTACCGTCCTTGTCAAACGACATGCTGCAAACCGGCACAGCAACCACTTGTTCTGGGCGGCCACCTTCAACGCTGACCTTATAAAGTTCGGTAATCCAGCCCGATGCAAACTGCACATTTTCAGCCGATTTCTGAATCTGAGCCGAATAATAGATTTCCTTGCCGTCAGGCGAAAAAGCCAATGGCATTTCGTTGGCCGAGTTTGTCGTAATGCGTTTCGCCACGCCACCTTCAGCCGATGCCAGATAGACATCATAATTGCCGTTACGGTCGCTCACAAAAGCCAAAGTCTTGCCATCGGGCGACCAAATCGGGGAACATTCGTAAGAAGTTCCCGTAGTAATTCTCAGGGCTTTTCCTCCTTGACTATCAACCACATAAATATCGCCCTTGTATTCAAAGGCAATCTTACCGCCATCGGGCGAAATCACATTGTCGCGCATCCATAGCGGTTGTGCAAAAGCATTGAAACCCATCAAAACAAGGGCAAAAAGAAGCATTTTCTTCATAGCGAAAAACGATTATTATTATGATTACTAATTTTTACTTAACTTTCAATTATTCAATATTTTAACAAATTTCATTCACCAAGTTGGCGCATTTTCATTCGGCAAGTTGGCCGAGTTTTGTTCGGCAAGTTGGCCGAAATCGAATTATGGTTTCAAACTTCCAATTGGCACAATATAAACGCCATCATTGCACTGAAAAGCATATTGCCCGATTCCCGTCAACACCATTTTGAATGAAGGTTCCGGCATCTTGTCCGTGTCAATTTTTTCAGCCAACGCATTCAGCGTTTTTACACCTTCGCCAATGAGTTTATCACCACCTAACTTAATCTCTATCAATCCATAATGTCCGTTACGCAAGTGAATCACAGCATCACATTCAAGCCCGTTTTTATCGCGGTAATGGAAAAGTTCTCCATCAAGCGCATCAGCAAAAACACGCAAGTCACGCACGGCAAGCGTCTCAAATAAAAGCCCAAAAGTATTCAAATCCTTCATCAAATCGTCCGGGCCTAAACCCAAAGCAGCAGCAGCGACTGATGGATCGACAAAATATCGCGTATCAGAAGTGCGAATTGCTGTTTTTGAGCGCAAATTAGGATTCCAGGCAGGCATATCTTCCACGACAAATATTTTCCGCAAGGCATTCAGGTAAGAAGCAATCGTATCTTCACTCATCGACTGGTTTTCATTTTCCTCCAAGTCCTTGCAAATCGTACTTATCGGCACCTGTGCCCCTTGATGACGCGCATAACTACGCATCAATCGCTTGGCAAACGAAGCATCGCGCGACACGCCGTCGACACGAGAAATATCGCTGTTTGCGACCGCATCAATATAGTTATAAGCCTGACGCAGAGCTGATTTTCGTTGAAGGCGAAGCGTTCCTGGCCAACCGCCACGGCAAACCAAAAATGCCAAATCCTGCAAGGTCAGTTGATTAGCAAGGGCCGTTTCCGCCTTACCATCAAACAAAGCACGCAAGCTCATGCTTCCATTCGACTCACCCGACTCGAACAAGCTCATCGGGCGCATCGTCAACCAAGCAAAACGACCCGTGCCTGAATGGAAAATCGTAGAAGTATCGGCAGGAACCGCCGAACCTGTAAAGATGAATTGCCCCGTCTCATTGCGACGATCAATCATGAAACGTGCTGCATCCCAGAGTTTTGTGGCAATTTGCCATTCGTCAATCAGGCGCGGCGTTGCACCTTCAAGCAAAGCCTTCACATTGGAATCCGCCAAAAGCAAATTGTTTTCCTTGGTTTCAGGATCATCCATATAAAGGACGCTTTTTGCCGCTTGAGCCGCCGTAGTCGTTTTGCCGCTCCACTTCGGGCCTTGCACCAAAACTGCCCCTGTAGTATCTAATTGTTCCGCCAATATTTGGTCAGCAATTCGTCTCTTATATTCAGCCATTTTTTACCAATATTTTTCGGCTGCAAATATACAACTTATCTTGCAATAAACTAATATTTTACAAAATTTCATTCGGCAAGTTGGCCGAGTTTCATTCACCAAGTTGGCGCATTTTCATTCGGCAAGTTGGCCGAGTTTTGTTCGGCAAGTTGGCTGTAATTTTAATAGTTATAACCTTTCTTCACCACCATCTTTTCCGTAGCGTGATGGCCGAGATAAACCACGCCCAAATTACCGTCCAAAGCGATGGCATCGCCGGCTTTCAAGACCACGCCGTTCAGTTCGGCGCAATGATGATCGTCATCGACATTCAAGGCGGCACAACTCACCACGCAAATCTTGCCCAAACGGACCGCCGTGACAGCCGCATGTGATGTGGCGCCGCCGCGAGCCGTCAGCAGACCGTCGCAGTCGAAGACCATGCCGATGTCGTCAGGAACGGTATCAGGACGAACCAAAATCACCTTTTCATCAGGATGATTCGCGTGCAACGAAGCGATATCTTCTTCATTGAAAGCCACCAAACCATTCAAAGCGCCGCCGCCAATGCCGATGCCTTCACCGATTTTTTGCATCGTTTCCGGACTTTCAACAAAAGCCTCCATTTCATCCTCAAGGCGCAAATCCTGGTCACGGATTTGAAGGATACGGAAATCTTCCGGTTTTTCCGACTCAAAGGTAAACTCCATTTCCTGAGCGCTATAGCCCATGTTTTCAGTCAGTTGCTTGGCAATATCGTAAATCTTCTTATAAATTTCCGGCAAAAGCGTCTGCATGGAATAGCCTTCGCGGTTATCAGCCTTGCGCTGAGTTTCGCCTATCGGCAAAGGCTTGACAAGACCGCCGACAATATCTTCGCCTTGACTTCTCAAAGTGAAATCGCCATACAAATGCACGCCAGGGCGCTCACGGTGAGGATTTTGCGTGAATACGACACCCGTTCCCGATGTATCACTCAAATTACCGAAAATCATCTGCTGAACTATGACGGCAGTACCCCAATCTTCGGCAATGCTCATGTGACTACGATAAGCCAAGGCCCGGCTCGAATTCCACGAATCGAAAACGCGATTGATGCAAGCAACAAGTTGTTTGTACAAATCCTGCTCCATGATAACGCCGTGCTCTTCCAAAATCCGCTTGTAGGAATAAGCCAGTTCACGCATCACAGCAGCCTCAAAATCAACTTTTTGCTTGACATTAAACTTCTGTTTAAACTTATTGATTTCCTCATCAAAAACATCACGTTCGATGCCTTTGGCCATGCCCCAGCTTTGCAAGAGACGACGGTATGAATCCCAAATCGACCAAGCACGCGTTTCGTCTTGGGCAATGGCTTCAACCAATTCATCGTTCAGACCGACATTCAAAATCGTATCCATTGCACCCGGCATGGAAATAGCCGTTCCCGAGCGCACCGAAAGCAACAACGGATGTTCCGCATTGCCATATTGCGTTCCCGTAATATTTTCCAATTCAGTCAGATAAGAACGAATCATGGCATGAATTTCCGTGCGCAATTCCGAAATCGTATTGATGGTTTCGTTACGGCGGAAGACCTCGGTGGTAATGACAAAACCAGGCGGCACAGGCAAACCGGCAAGATAAAGATTCTTCAAATGATAAGCCTTACTGCCCATGAAGACCTGGCTGTCCATCTTGGGTTTTTCCTCCCAGAACGGACTAATCAGCATCTCCGAATTATAAGTCATAATATCGTTGATCAGTTTTGGGTCGAGAGCGGCTTTCATGCCACGCAACGACTTGAGGATGCGTGCGATAAAGTTATCCAAAGGCTGCATTAGGAAGGCATCCGAGAGCAAATCGCGGTGAAATTCCTCCGACTTGCGCGAAATCAAGGTCTGCGTTTCCTTTTCATTCAGTTTTCCCTCAGAATCAAACACTTGCGGAATGACTATCTTCAGCGGATATTCGTATGATTTCAGGAAATGCTTGATGATGATGCGCTGCACATCTTCGGCAATGAATTGGAAAATGTTGATATATTGGTCGAAAGAGAAACTCCTGGAAGTCAAGCTGTAACGAAGCATTTCCAACTTTGAGTTGAAGCTCTGGTTCGTGATGCCGTCTAACTCCAAGCCATCGCGGAAATATTCCAAAATCTTGCAAATCTGTTGCAAAGTCCGTTCGGAGATATACTCCAGATTGATGCTCGAAACGACACGCTCCATCAATTGAGTTGCCACACGTTCCAATCTGAATGTCAAGCCCATAGCCTCGAATTTGTTTTCACGGTAGGTGCCATACATCGACGGAATGCCAATAGCAATGTGACGCTTATGGTAAATATTTTCCCAACCTTCGCTTTCCTCCGGATTGAAAATGATGGCTTTCAGTTTGTCCATGAAAGCGTAAAGCAGTTTCACGGTCTTATCCAAATCCTTTTCGGCAAACGATTTTTCCAACTCATCCACCTCATTATCAGGGATAAAGGAATAAGTGCGCATGGAATTGAAAATGTTGACCGACTCGAAGGAATATTTCTCGCGCAAACGGGCATAAAGGTCGCGGATATTCATCAAGCGAGTGCGTTCGCGCTCAGTTATATCAGCCTCCAAATCAAGACGTTGTGCCGCCGAATTGATAAGATGCTCGAAATCGTCACGCGAAAGCAAAAGCAGACTTTCGGTATTCATGCACGAAATTTCGCCCATGGTCTGCACCAGCAAATGAACGTAGGTGAACCAAGTGCTGTCCTTATCAATGCTTTCAAAGACATTTTTCGGCAAAATCTGTTTCAATGCTTCCAAATTGCCATCGTTCCAGAAATTGAACACACTGAATGTCAAACCGATAAGCGTATTGTTACTTTCGGTGTGAACCTGTTTGCGCAAGAAATGCACCAGCTTGTCCTGTCGTCCGCTGATTTCGTCCATATTCGTGGTGACATTGCGGATTTCGCCCTCGGCACCGATTTCATTGAAATAAACCGGAAAAATACGCGAAAGCTGCTTCACCTTTTTATAATAAGGGCGAATGTTGGAATTCAATATTTTCGTGATTTCACGTTGGAACAAATCTGTGTCACTTAGGAAAATGCCGCCCAATTTCAGGTTGACAATCAAGGCGGAAAGCAGTTTTTCCATCAGCGACTGCGAATACTCAATCAATTCCAGCCAGACGCGGATATTCTTGATATGGTTCTCATCCACAGAGAGTTGCCAGTCTTCGCCGACAAACACCTTTCCAGGACTGACAAAGCCAAAGGCAATCAGTTTCTTCTCAAAATAATTGACGAGTTCCTTTTGCTCGGTCTTGTCGACATCAATGATTTTCTTGCCCAAAGTCAACTGGAAATCGAGTACCGCCGACATATATTCCTTGCGCAGCTCATCGGCAAGGTCAAAAATCGTGTCGATGAAAGGCATCAATTCGTCTTCCGAAAGTTCATCGACGGCATCGCGCAACATCCTGTCCATGTTCCAAATCAAGCGTTCGCGCGAATTGGCCATGCCTGGCAAATGCAACAGATAAAACACAAACTGGAACTTCGTAATGAAATGAGGCAGAACGCTTTCCGAATCCGTGAAACGCGATGCAATCTGGTCGAAAGTCGGCAAATCTTCCAAATCCTTCCAAGTTTCAGCCTTCGCCAAAGCAACATTCAGTCCGTCAAAATAAGGCTTGCTGATTTCATTTTTCAAGTTGACGGTTTCGTCTTCTTTCAGAAAATCCTTGTCGGCAATCCAATCTTCAACTGCCGATGTTTCCTGCCAAAAACGAAAGTTTTCCTGCATGACACGACGTGCAAAATCAAATGCATCCTGATGAAAATTAGCCGTTTCGAATGCTCTTTCCAAATAACGGATTACATATTTCGAAGCCAAAATGAGGCAATCCTTGTTGTCATCGAAAACTTCGTTCAAAATGCGGAAAACAGTTGAGACCAACTCAGCATGTTTCGGCGACTTTGCAATGACGACATCCGTAAATTCCAGCAAGGTATTGATTACATTCAGCCGCAACTTTTTCTCAACATCTGGTTTTAAAAGGCTGTGCATCATTTCAATAGGAATCAGCAATGCGTCAGTCTTGATGTCATCTCTTGTATAGAACCAGAAATCGTCAATCAGGATTTTACGCAATTCTTCGGTGACGAAAGTATGGTTCGACATGGGATGATGGAACTCCGTAATGCAGTCGTTCGCCCTTTTGTTGATGCCGAAATATTTTTTCGACAAATCGATAAACTCCTGATGTTCAGCAGGAATAAAAATGTCCTTATATCGGGTTTGAGCCAAATTGGCTTCCAAAGCCTGTGATTTGAAAGAATCGTCCATAGTATTTAAATAAGTTTTGCAAAAATAGGAAAAGATAAGCGAATGGCGTTTTTTTAGCAATAAGGTTTTCGGGAAATCTTCGATTACAGCAGCCCAACCATATAAACAGGAATCCTAAGCGTTTCTCCATCTTGACGCAAGTCTTTCGTATAGACCAAATAACGGTCACGAATTCGATGCGAAAATTTTTCGCAAAAGGCATCCAATGAAGCATGAGTATTATAACCAGCTGATTTAACCTCAATCGGGCACAATTTATTGCTTCTTGAAAGGAGAAAGTCGATTTCATAGCGATGCCGGCTTTCGTTAAGGAACGTATAATAGAAAAGCTTATTATCGGCAGCAGCTAACATTTGCGCGACGACATTTTCATAAACATAGCCTAAATTGGCTTCTAAGGAATCACTTAACAGTTTCTGATAAATGACATTTTCAGTAAACGCTTTATCCCAAAAAGCTAATGTGACAAACAATCCCGTATCATTAAGATAAATCTTATAAGCTGATTTATTGGCAGATAGCTCCATGCCCACATTCGGGTCGTCAACATGATAGGCGACATTTACCGTTTTGCTTTCCTGCATCAAATTAATGAGTTCAAAAGTACTTTCTGGCCTGATATTTTCCACGACCGTAGTCACCTGAAACCGCGATGAATTCTTATGCAATTCTGAAGGTGCTGCCATAAAAATAGCCTGGGCTTTATCAGAAGGGTCAAGTTTATGAAAATCTTTCTGATAAAGGCGAATGATACTACGTTTCACACGGTCGACTTGACTCAAATCAAGTGTGTCAAGGTATTTGTTGACAGCTTGGGGCATTCCTCCAACAAGCATATACAACCTGAAATCACGCATCAATTTACGATTGACCGCATCACCAAAACCTCGCCTTTTCATCAAGGCTTCACGCAACAAGCCGATGCTTTCCGTGTCACCCATAGCCCAACGAAACTCCTCATAATCCATGGGATACATACTTATGGATTCTTCTTCGCTAGGGATAAGGATGTTTTCAACATTTTTCTGGATGCTAATCAGCGAACCAGTTTCAATATAATCATAACGTCCATCTGCGACCAAACGCTTGATGGCTTGACGCGCCAAAGGCTGTAACTGAACCTCATCAAAAACTATGACGGAATCTCTTTCATACAAAGGCTTTCCTTCCAAGGCTTTAAGTCTTGTGAAAAAATAGTCAAGATTCGACATATCGTTGAATAGGCTGAACTCTTCTTCCGAAGCATACGAAAAATCAATCATAATGAATGATTTATATTCGTTTTCAGCAAATTGTCTAACGACCGTCGACTTCCCTATTCGGCGTGCGCCTTCAATCAAAAGTGCAGTTTCTCCGTTTTCTTCCTGTTTCCAATGGAGCATTTTTTCATATATTTTTCTCTTAAAAACACGCTCTGTCATATACAAAACTTTTATTTTTTGCAAAAGTACTAAATATTAGTTACATACAACTTTATTTTTTATAAATTTACATCTCCGCGCAATTTTCAAAACCATATTTTTACACCTTCGCGCAATTTTCAAAACCATATTTTTACACCTCCGCGCAATTTTTAGAAGCCCAAATTTCAATGATCAACAGCCACAAACATCACCCATGAAATGATTTTGAAATCAAAAGCATAATTCCCTAACAAAAAATATGTACTTTTGCAGTTTCTTTTGAACAAAAAGAAAAACAACACGTTATTGACACTAACACAAATACATAACACTCATGGAAAAAATTAAAGTTGCCATCAATGGCTTCGGCCGCATCGGCAGAAATGTTTTCAGAATCGCTCTGGAACGTCCGAACATGGAAATCGTCGGCATCAACGACCTGACCGAAAACAAGGTTTTGGCTCATTTGCTGAAATACGACTCGACGCAAGGCAAATTCCCTGGCACAGTGGATTATGACGAAACAGGCCTCATCGTGAACGGCGTTCACGTTTCAGTCACGGCTGAACGTTCACCATTGAACATCAAATGGAGCAAGACTCCTGATGTAGTGGTCGAATCGACAGGTATTTTCCGCGCCAAGGAAAGCAGCAAGGGCGGTTACGGCGACCACCTGAAAAACGGTGCCAAGAAAGTCATCATTTCCGCTCCCGCTAAGGATGACATCGACGCTACCATCGTTTGCGGCGTAAACGACAACGAACTCCGCGATGACGTTCAGTGCGTCAGCAACGCATCATGCACCACCAACTGCCTGGCTCCTGTCGCCAAGGTCTTGAACGACCGTTTCGGCATCGAGCAAGGCTACATGACCACCATCCACAGCTACACCAACGACCAAGTCATCCTCGACGGTCCTCACAGCGACCTTCGCCGCGCCCGTAGCGCCGCCATGTCGCAAATTCCTACCACAACTGGCGCTGCCAAGGCTGTCGGCCTCGTCATTCCTGAGCTGAACGGCAAACTCGACGGCATCGCTGTCCGCGTTCCTACGCCAACCGGTTCATTGGTCGACCTTGTCTGCACACTGAAGACTGAAGCCACCAAGGAAGAAATCAACGCTGCCATGAAGGAAGCCGCCGAAGGCCCAATGAAAGGCATCCTCGAATACACAGAAGACGAAATCGTCAGCTGCGACGTCATCCACAACCCACATTCATCCATTTTCGATGCCAAGAGCACCATGGTGAAGGGCAAGATGATCAAAATCATGTCGTGGTACGATAACGAATGGGGTTATTCAAACCGCGTCGTTGACCTGATTGACAGAATGAAATTCTAAACGATTTTCATTACGCAAAAATTTGAGGCTGACCGTAATACGGTCAGCCTTTTTTGTATCCTTAATTCCGCACACCTGTAATAGATTAAAAGGAATAAAATCCTGAGCAACAAAAAGTTGCCCAGGACATTGCCATGTCAGGATTTTCACCTATCTTAGTGGTAGAAAACAAAACAAGCAAAAGACTGACAGACATGG